>DATLVT010000570.1:0-10773 GCA_035577105.1 Polyangia bacterium | reverse complement strand
CCGCGCGCCGGGCCGGCTCACGTGCCTCCGTACCACTTCGTGCCACAGGGGAGGACCGTCTCGTCCCAGGCCGGCGCCGGCGTCGCGAGGTCGATGCCGAAGTCGTCCATGTGGCGGTCGCTGTGGCAGATGCTGTACTTGTGCTCGTACTGGTGGCCCGTGTCGGCGGGCGTCACGGTCTCGTCGATGCCGCAGTGATAGATGACCGCGCGGTAGGCCACGGTGACGGGGCCGGCCGGCATGCGGCCTTGCGGCAGCACGGCGCAGGCCGACGGCTTGCCGTCCATGAAGACGTACACGCGCGACGTCGACGCGTACACGTCCCACTGAACCGGCCGGTCGAACCCGGCGACGTCGCCCTGCACGGGCACCGGCGTCCAGGCTTGCTTCCAGGTCTGCTGATAGTCGCCGGCGTGAAAGCCATAGACGTTGGCCCGATTGCACTGCTGGCTGACGCCCCAGCCGCGCGTGTCGCAGTATTCGATCTGCGTCTCTTGATAGCCGCCGAAGGGCTGGACGACGATCGACTGCCCGCCTTGCGCCGGCAGATCGTCGGCGGTGCCCGCCTTCATGTCGGGGCCGACCAGATCAAACGGAAACGTTCCCAGCCGGTTGTGCACCGGCACGTTGAAGATGTTGCCGGCGTCCAGCGGCGGGTCGTCCATCATCGGGACGGTGGTGATCATGATCTGCGGATAACGCCGCCCCGTCGAGGGGATGTCCGACGCCATGCGCACGTGCAGATATTTGTCGGCGGCGACCTTGGTGGGGACCTTGCGCGGGGTCATGCTGATGTTGCAGCTGGAGCCGCTGTCGGTGAATCCCATCACGAACTGTCCCAGCAGCGGCCCGAAGGTGAAGTTGTCGGTGCAGCCGCTGGTGTCGATGGCCCAGGTGGCGTTGCGATAGAGGAACGCGTTGTTGTCCTTCCATTTCGTGAAGGGCTCCCACGCCGCGCCCTCGTCGAAGGTGGCCAGGAAATCCATGGCCGGCTGCGCCTGCGGCGTGACGTCGACGTAGGCCCGGGCGATGGGCTTGGGGCGGTTGGCCGGATCGTGCTGGCCGTTGATGAAGACCTCGCCCGAAGACAGCCTCGCCTCGTCCAGGGTCAGCGACGGCTGGTTGAACGGCTGCATGCTGGTGCGGTCGATATCGGCGGCGGCGTGGGTGGCGGCGATGTAACCGCCGGCGAAGGGACAGCCGGTGTCCAGCGCCTCGATGACGAAACGGGTCGGCTGCTTGATGCCCGGCCAGGTCAGCGACCAGACCGGGCGCACGCCCTGGTGCAGGACCTGGTCGAAGCGGGCTTCGCCGGCGGCCAGCACGTCAAAGCTGCCCGGGTAGGTCACGCGGTGAAGGGCGACGCTGCCCGGTTCTTGCGTGGCCAGGATCTGAAAACGGGGGCCCAGGTCGGCGATCTCGGTGGCTGGCTGCTTGGCGCGCGCGTCGTGCTCGGGCCCGTCGGTGAAGAAGAAGACCACGTTGTCGCCCTGCCAGTCGGCGCCGGGGGCGTAGTGGATCCGGTAGACGGTCTTGGTGGCGGTCTTTGGCGTGTAAAAGACGATGCCGTCGTCGCGCCAGCCCTTGGCCAGCAGCGCGGCGCGCGCCGCCGGGTCGACGACGTACTCGGCGCTGTTGGCCTCGGCGTAGAGCGGCACCACCCAGTCGGCGTTGCGGAAACCACCACCGCCGGTGGGATCGGCGACGCGGTAGACGGGCAGGCGATCGGCGCCCGGCGTCAGGTACACATAGCCCAGCGTCGATTCTTCTTTCGTGCGGACATAGTTGTGGCGGCCGTTGTCGCAGCCCGACAGCGAACAGTCGAAGTTGTTGGCGACGTCAGCCTCGCGCGCCTGGAAGACGCGATCGCCGGCGCAGCGGTAGATCCCGTTCTTGACGCCCACCTCGCCGTTCGCGCCGATCAGCCAGGACGCAGCGTCGGTGGGTTCAGGGTAGATGCGGTAGTCCAGCGCGCCGGCGATCGGTTCGAACTCGATGATGGCGGTGTCGGCGTGGGTGGTGACGTGGACGTTCTGGATCATCGGCAGCTCGGGCACGCATGACGCGCCGGCGGCGCACGGTTTGCGGCAGGCGCCTCCGCTGCAGGTCAGCCCGTTGCCGCAGGCCTGGCCGTCGCACTCGGTGTCCAGGCAATCGACGAAGCCATCGCAATCGTCGTCGACGCCGCCCGAGCAGGCGGTCTCGGTGGCGGCGACGGGTTTGCACTGCGGCCCCGGCATCGGGCCGGGATTGCCGCCGGTGCCGGTGCCCGCGCCGCCGCTGCCGCCTCCGTCAGGCACCTGGCCGACGACGTTGTGCGCGTTGCACCCGGCCAGGCCCGCCAGGCCAATCAGCGCGCCGGTGACGAACAACCGAACCGCTTTCAATCGATGGGCTGTGTTCATGTCGACGGGCTGGGTGTCGCCATCGGGAAAAAGGTTACGGTCGGCCTTGCGCCGCCGTCCCTTTCAGCAGGCGGGCCACCTCGGCGGAATATTTTCCGGCGGGGAAGCGCTGCTGGTACGCCGCCAGATCGTCGCGGGCGCGGTCGTCGCGGCCCAGGTGCCCCAGGCTGACGGCGCGTCCGTACAGCGCGCGTTCCCCTTCGGCCGACGGCAGCGCCGCCGGCGTCGCCAGCAGCCGATCGAAATCAGCGACGGCGTCGGTGTAACGGCCGGCGCTGGCGCGCAGCTCGGCGCGGGTCAGAAGGAGGTCCGCCCCCAGCCGCCCGACGAACGTCGCGCGCCCGTCGAGGAGCCGCAGCGCGGTCTTGCGATCGTCAAGCTTGATCACCGCTTCCAGTCGAGCGCTCAGCGCCTCTGACTGCAGCAGGCCGTGCGGGTAGGTGCGCGTGTACTGATCCAGCAGCGCCAGGGCGCCGCGCGGATCGTGCGCCTGGCGCAGGCGCGACAGGGCGCCCGCCAGAAGCTGCGCTTCGGTCTGCGATCCGGGGGCGGGACCCGCGGGCGAAGCCAGCGCCATCCGGCGCGGATGCGCCACGTGCGCCGGCTTTTCAGCGGTCGGCGCGGCAGCCGGCTCGGGCGCCACCTCGACCGGCGGCGCCTCGACCGCGATCGGCGCCAAGACCGGCGCCGCAATCGGCACCACGCCCGGCGACGCGTGCTTCACCGCGCGCGGCGGGCGCGCCGGCGGCGGCAGCGGCACCACCAAAGGCGCCGCGACATAGCGCCGCCACAGAACCATCGTCCCCTTCGCCGTGGCCACCGACGCCAGCACCACCAGCGCCGCCGCGCCCAGACGCAGAACCAGCGGTAACCCGCGCCCGAACCCGAACGACCGGCGCACCAGCACGCGGCCCCTGATCCGCAGCAGCGTCTCGGGCGCCAGCGGCGCGACGTCGCGGACCGCGTCGACGAGATCGGCCGCCCGGGCGCTGGCGGCGCGCGGATCGCCGGACGACTCTCGCCAGCGGAGAATGGTATCGCCTTCGGGGCCATGTCCTTCGGGGCGGCTCATCTCTGCTCCTTCTCGCAGGCGATCATGGCTTTCAGGAACGCGGCACGCGCCCGGTGCAACAGCACGCGCACGTTGCCGGGGCGCAGCTCCAGGTGCGCCGCGATGTCGTCGATGCTCAGCTCTTCCAGCTCGAACAGGATCAGCGCGCGCCGGTGCCGCTCGCTCAGACGATCCAGCGCGCGATAAAAAAGCGCGCGCCGTTCGCGCTTCTCGATCTGTTCCAGCGCGCCGTCGGCGCTGGCCGTGGCGCCCTCCGCCAGGTTCGGCACCACGCGCACCCACCACTTGCGCAGCTTGCGCCGACGCCGTTCGTTGGCGGCGACCTTGGCGGTGATGCCGAACAGCCAGGTCGACACCCGGCTGTCGCGGCGAAAGTCAGCCAGGCGGCGATTCACCACCACGAACACTTCCTGGGTGATCTCCTCGACGTCCGCCGCCGGTCCACCCAGTCGCGTCGCCCAGCGCACCACGGTCTGCGCGTATTCGGCGTAGACCGCGGCGAACGTCGGCTGTGTGCCAGAGGATGCGGACGCCGATGCCGACGCCGACGCCGACGCCGGATCCCCTTGAGGCTCGTCGTCCCCGGGCCCAGGCCCCTGCCGCACCGCCGTCGAGGTCATGCCGGTCCCTTGAGTGTCACCCAAGCAGCAAAGGTTTCAATCAATCACCAGACGATATCGGCACCGGCGGCGACCATGGGTTCGGTGCGCGACAGCGCCCCCGATGTGGGTGCTCCTTGTAATTCCAGTGTCTGGCGGCGCAACCACCCGACCAGCGACGCGCCCACCCAGGGCCGGATGGCGCCCGGCCGCCATTCCGCCCGGGCGCGGACCTCGCCGCCGGCGTCCAGGCTGCGGGTGGTGCGGTTCACGGCGAACCCCGTTCCCGAGAGCGACGCCACGCCGACCGCCGCCCCGGCGCCCAGCACCACGGCCCAGCGGGCGCCGCGCGCCACGTCGCCATCGACGCCGGCGACCAGCAGGGTTCGCCACCAGCTGACCTGCCCGGGAGCCAGATCGATCGTGTGGGTCCCCACGCCGACCGCCGCCGCGCGCCCCCGCCAGCGGCTGTCCGTCCACCCGAAGGCCAGCTCGACGCGCCCGCCCGGCGCCCACGAACCTGGCTGCCAGTCAGCGAACGCCGAGGCGCCCAGCGCGATGGTGCCTCGGCGTCGTGGCGGCGCGGCGGCCGGCGGCGGTCGCGTCACCGTCACCGGCGGCGCCGCCGCGACCGGCTCGGCCGCGCGCGCACCGGTCAATCGATCGAGGCGCAGCGTGATCTCGGGGTGGATCTGCGCCTCCCAGATCGCCAGCGTCACCGCCACCGTGTCAGCCAGGTCGGCGCACCCGCCCGCGCCCGGAAACCGCCGATCGCCGATCGGTCGACCGGCGTCGTCGTCCAGCGACACCAGCAACGTGCCGTCGGCGTCGCGCTTGATCGTGGCGACATCCGCCGCCCCCGCCGTCGTTCCAGCGCCCAGAAGCGGACCCAGGCGCCGCTCGATCTCCGCCGCCGACGGGCAACCCCCGGCGGCGTGGATCTCCATGGCAGCGAGCAGCGCCGCAAGCGGGCCCCACATCCCCTCCTTGTGCCATCGAACTCAGTCGAAGGCGAATGATCGAAGGTTTGACGGCGCTACTGGCAGATCCCGTAGTTCACGTCGTTGGCCAGCATGATGCAGATCTGCCCCGCGGCGCAGTCGCCGGCGCTGCCGGTCTTGCAGATCTTGTGGCACCTCTGCGTCGAGCCGGCGCCCATGGTGGTGCAGATGAGCCCGGGACGGCAGTCCTGGAAGGCGGCGCAGATGTCGCCCTCGTTTTTCACGCTGGCTGCCGCCGGGCACCGGCAGTCGACCTGATCATGCTCGCCCACCAAAAGGCAGGCCAGCCCGGTCGGACATCCCGTCTTGCCGTCGCCGCGCGGATCGCAGCCGAAGGTGCAGGTCTTGTAGGGTGTCGGGTGCATGCTGCATTCGACCGGTCCCTTGCAGACGCTGCCCGGGCCAAGGCCCACGCCGGTGGCCGAGGTGCAGTCGCTGTCGAGCTTGCAGAACTTCAAGCAGACCTTCACGTTGCACTGGGCCTCGGTGACCGAATAGTCGAAGCACTGCGTCCCCTGGACGCAGTTGCTGTTGTTGTCGGGGCAAGCCTCGCCGGGGCCTGCTGGGCCGGCGGGAACGCACATCCCCTTGCCGGCCTTGCAGTCGACGAAGCAGGTGTTGCCCGCCCCACACGTCGAAGCCATGGCCGGATCGCAGCCCGGAAAGGGCCCGACGTCGTCGCCGCCGTCGCCAGCGCCGCTGTCACTGTCGTTGCAGAGAGGCGCGTGCGGCGTCAGCACGACCTTGGCGTCGTTGATAGAGCCCTTGTCGACGTACGATTCGGTGGTGCCGGTGGCGATGCGGCAGTGCGCCTGGTCGCTGGCCTCGACGTCCAGCTTGACCGTTCCCCCGCGGCCGCTGGCAAAGCTGACCGACAGCGTGATCGGTCCGGCGATGCCGGCGTCCGCGCCAGCATCGGCGCCGGCGCCAGCGTCTTCGGAACCAATGGTCGATGCCTTTCCAGGATAGGTCAGGGTCACCGGGGTGTCGGTGCCGCCGCCCGTGACGGTGACGGTGACGCTGTCGACGTCGGCGATCGGCGCGCCGGAAGATTCCAGCGTCACCACGATGAACGACTGATGATTCGAGCAGCCCGCCGTGCTGGCCACGATCAGCCCAGCCAGCGATCCCGCCACCGTCCACGCAGCGCTAGAACGCACGCATGTCTCCCAGGGTGGTGTTTGGCGTGTTCGGTCCCGATGAGGACGTGGCCACCACGATGACCACCGCGGTCAAGGCGAACACGGCGACCGCGCCCCAGAACCAGCGCTTCTTGTAAAAGGGGCGGTCCGGCGGCAGTGGTGGCGGCACGTCCGTCGCGACGGCCGGCGAGGGCGAATAAACCGGCGCCGTCACAGCCGGCCCCGGCGGCGCTGTTTCCAGCGGCGTTGTTCCGGCCGGACCCAGCGGCGCCAGGGGGACCACGACGTCGCTTCCTGGACCACCGGGGGCCACCGGCCCCGGTGCGGGCGGCGGCGCGGTGGGTGGCGGGGTGGTGGTTCCCTGCTGGGCGAGAGCGCCCGAACTGGCGAAAACCAGCAGTCCCGCAATGACCAGGACGGGAACCATCACCCGCGTCCGTGCGCGGTCCGTTAAGTGAGGGGTGCGTAGGCGAGGCATCGGCGTCATTGTGCTTACGCCTGGGACGCCCGTCCAGTCCGGGCCATTCACAATCCGGCGCTCGGGGAGATCCCGGGGGTGGGCCGCCGTCTACTGGCGGGGCGGGGTCTGTGGCGGTCCGGAGTGCCGCAGCTGCTCGGCCCAGGCGATTCGCTGCTCCCAGTCCTGGGCCCGCAGCCGGTCGGCTTCCGTCTCGGCGTCGGCCATCAGCCGCCGCAGGGCACCGCGCGCGCGAGAGAAGTCACCGACGCGATAACCGGCGTCGACGATCATGCGCCGGCACTCGCGCAGAAAATCGGGGGGCAGCGGGGGTGCGACATTGTCGCCGCGCGGGATGTCGTCCTCTTCGCAGGCGGTGCGAAGCTGCGGCAGGGCATGGGCGGGATCGCGCCCCAGCAGCTGGCGCCCCACCAGATAGGGGCCCAGGCGATCGTCGGGGAACAGGCGCGCATAGTCGGTCATCAAGAAGAAACCCAGGACGGCATCGGGGGCCTGATCCAGCTCGTCGCCGTAAAGGACGCGCCCCAGCGTCTGGCGGGCGGCCGGCGAGCGCAGCGCGCGCAGGCGGGCCTGGGCGGTGCGTCTTTCGCCCTCGTCCGTGGACAGCGTGATCACTTTCTTCTCAGAGGCCTCCGCGTTGGCGAAGTCGCCGGCGTGATAGTTGATGGCGCCGGTCAGCGCGGCCACGCGCGCCCGCAGGGGGTCGGTGAGGTCGCCGTTCATCGACAGCTGTCCCAGGATCTCCAGGGCGCGCCCGCGCTGCCCGGCCACGGCGTTCGCCCAGGCCAGCTCGATGCGGAACGTCGGCTCGTCGGGATCGTCGCGGCAGGTCTCCTCCAGCATGCGCACCGCCTGGCGCGGCGCCGTGCGCAGCTGGTTGCGGGCGTCGGCCACGCGCGCCGCCAGCTCGCGCGCGCAGACCTTCTTGAAGATCGCCGGCCGGCGAAACTGCTCCTTGGCGCGGGCCCGATCGCGCATCGACAGCGGTTGCTTGGCCAGGAACTGCCGCCATTCCGCTTCCAGGTTGGCCAGCGGCGTTCGATAGACGTCGCTGAAGTTGCCGGCCGATTTATAGAGCCGGCGCAGCTTCTCGGCGCCGCGCGTTTCCAGGAGGAACGTGCAGAACGATCCGGCCAGCACGTAGGCGCGCGGTCCAGAGACGGTGGTGAACCCGGCGCCCACCACGGTCTCGAGGGGGGGCGCCCGTCCGTCGGCGATGATGGCCTGCGCCTGCTGATGAATGGTCGACTGTCCGTCGGGGTCGCTGCTGTCGGCCGCTTCAGCGATGCCTTCGATGAGACCGCTGGCGATGCGCGGGTAGGGGATGGGCCCTTTCCAGTGCCAGCCGAGGGCGATGCCCAGCAGCGGATCGCCGAAGACGCCGGCGAAGACGTGGGCCATCTCGTGGCGCAGGCGCGACGAGGGGAAGCGATCCGCCTGCAGGAAGATCTCGCGCGTCCAAGGCTTGGCGTACAGCGTGTGGCCGGCGCCCACGGCGGCCTTCTTGCTTTCCGCCGACGGGAATTCGTACACGGTGATGGGGCCGGCTGGTTCGACGCCCAGCGTGCTCTTCAGCTGGTCGTAACGGAACTCCAGATCCTCGGCGGCCAGCCCCAGGTCGGTTCTTGATTTTCCGGCGCCAGAGGCATAGCGCAGCACGAAGTGGGGCGTTTGCAGCTCTTGATCCAGCACGCGCTGCAGATCGCCGGTGCGGATGTGAAAACCCAGCGCCCCGCGCTGGGAAAAGAGGATCGCCGACGCGATCAGCAGCGCCGCGCCTGCCGCGGCCGTTCGCCGCGGCCACAGGCGCGGGTTCCCGCCGCGGCCGACCAGCGCGGCCGCCACCGTCACCGCCGTGCCGATCCAGACCACGTTGGTGAGGCGGAACCACAGCAGCGTCAGCGGCGGGCGGATGGCCTCGTCGTAGATGGGCCCGGGAAAATAACCGCCGAACGGATCGAAGGCGAACACCGCCGGATCGTGATAGGCGCGCACCAGCGCCCAGCCGATCGACAGCACGGGCAGGGCGAAGGCGACGATGCGCCCGCGCCGCGGAAAGACCAGGCCGGCAAGGACGCCGGCAGGCGCGGCGTAGATCATCGTCCCCACCGGCAGCAGCGCATAGAACGCCAGCCCGGCGGCGACGTTGCAGTTGGGGACGCGGATCATGTTGGCCAGCGATAGCAAGAGCGGCAGCGCCAGCAGCGCCAGCCCGGTGGCCAGCGCCCGGCCCACCAGCCGCCAGACGCACGGGCGATCGCCGGGCGCCGGTGGCGACAGTCCTTGCCGGCGGGCCAGGGCCACCACGCCGTGCCCGACGTCCACGCCGGCCAGCGCCGCCCCGAACCCCAGCACGAACGAAAAGTCGAAGCCCAGCAGATTCAGCAGCGGCACGAAATCCAGCACCGCCGCGAACAGCGCCAGCAGGCCGCCCCACACCAGGGCGCGCCGCCCCAGGCGTTCGTTGACGATGGCCAGGGCTCGCCCTACCATGGATCACCACCAATGTCCGACGAGAACGAGCGGCGAGTGCAGGACAGAGCGCCCATCGAGCTCAAGGTCGAGTACAAACGGCTGAACACGTTCTTCTACGATTACACGAAGAACATCTCGAAGGGTGGCACGTTCATCAAGACAGAGAAACCGCTGCCCATCGGGACGGTATTCCTGTTCAAGCTGGTGATTCCCGCCCGCACCGAACCGCTGCCCCTGCGCGGGGAGGTCCGCTGGGTGGTCCGAAAAGGCGAGCCGCTGCCACCCGAGGCGCCCGCCGGCCACGACCAGGGCATGGGCATCCGTTTCGTCTACGACAGCCCGGAGCAGCAGCGCGGGCTGGAGCGCGTGGTCGAGAAGATGATGGTCGACAGCCTGGGCCAGCTCATCTACTCACGCCTGGTCGGCGCAACTGCAGGGCTCGATCCGAGGCGCTCCAACGGGACGGCCGGGCACAAGGACGAGAAGAACCGATCGTAGTTCAGGTCGGGTTATTAGAAACGCGCTTCACTCCTTACGGCGAGGGCGCGAAGGGGTGGGATAGAGCCTCGGCGGGCACGGACGCCTCACGCGGCCGCGGTGAGGTGACCGAGGAAAGATTCGTGACTGGTCGGCAGGCGTCGCAGCGCCTTGAAGCAGATCCAGCGGCCGCACGGGGCGTCCTCGAACCTTCCGCTGGCAACCTGCCCCTCCGGGCGGACCCTACGGGGCAGGAGCGCTCCAGGACGTCCCGCCGAGACTCTATCCCACCCCTCCGCGCGCCTTGATGCCTCCATCCGTTCCGCTGCGGAGGTTGCCGATGTCGGACCTGACCCGGTCCTTCTTGTTTCCTCCCGACTCATGGCTCGATCGATAGCGTCGAAGCGGAACGGATGCAGGCCCCTGGTGGGAGGAGGCGTGGGGCTGAGTCTCGGCGGCGTGTCCTGGAGCGCTCCTGCCCCGTAGGGTCCTCCCGAAGGGGCAGTTGCCAGCGGAAGGCTCAAGCGGCCCCCGTGCGGCCGCTGGATATGTTCAAGGCGCTGCGACGCCTGCCGACCAAGCACGTTGCTTTCCCCCGCTCACCTCACCGCGGCCGCGTAAGGGCCGCGTCCCCGCCGAGGCTCTGCCCCACGGCTCCTCGCCCTCGCCGTAAGGAGTGAAGCGGCCTCCAATCTACCCGATGATCATGTCTTCGCGATGCGAGCCCGATTCGCCACCGCCGCCGCCGGCAAATCGCTGTGCATTCCAGGCATCGAACAGCGGGTGCTTTTCTTTTCCGCGCAGGGCCAGCGCGTAATAGCGCGACACCACCGGGGCCATCATGAAGCCGTGGCCCGAAAAGCCGCAGCAGACGAAGAAGCCGGGGACGCCAGGGAGTTCGCCCACGATGGGAGTTCCGTCGGGGCTCATGTCGTACGGGCCGGCCCACTGGCGCACCACCTTGACCTCGGCCAGGCGCGGGATGACCTGGATCATTCCGCGCGCCAGTTTTTCCACGAAGCCCAGCCGCGACCCCATGCGCACCGTGGTGTCGCGCGGATCGTCCTGCGAGATGCCGCCCACCACCTCGCCGCGCAGCGACTGCGAAAAATACAGGCCGGATT
>DATLVT010000569.1:0-10252 GCA_035577105.1 Polyangia bacterium | reverse complement strand
TACTGGATCCGCGCATTCGCTTGCGCTGACGGATGAAGATGACGCTGCTGAAACAGAAACCAGCCACCGTCGCCGGCGCCGCGCTGTTCGGTCTGTTCCTGCTGGCGGCGCTGTTCGGGCCGCTGCTGGCGCCGCAGTCGCCGCTGGCGCAGAACCTGGACGCGCTGCTGGCGCCGCCCAGCGGGGCGCACTGGCTGGGCACCGACGAGAACGGGGGCGACCTGCTGTCGATGTTGCTGCACGGCGCGCGCAAGGCGCTGCTCATCGCCGGATCGACGGTGGCGATTTCTTTCGTGGTGGGCACCATCGTCGGGGCCGTGGCGGGAACCGTGGGCGGCTGGGTCGACGAGGCGCTGATGCGCCTGGTGGATGTGCTGCTGTCGTTCCCGGGGATTCTTCTCAACCTGGCGATCGTGGCGCTGTCCAGCCGGCCGTCGACGGCGTTCGTGGTGTTCGCGTTGACCATCAACGGCTGGGTCGGTTACGCGCGCGTGGCCCGCGGTCAGACGCTGGCGGTGCGCGAACGCGAGTACGTGCTGGCGGCGCGCGCGTCGGGCGCGGGCCTGCCGCGCCTGCTGCGGCGCCACATCATCCCGTCGATCCTGGGACCTCTGGTCGTTCAGGCGACGTTCGGTTTCGGCGGGGTGATCCTGGTCGAGGCCAGCCTGAGCTTCCTGGGCCTGGGCCCGGCAGTGCCGTACACGTGGGGCGCGCTGCTGTCACAGGGAACGACGTACCTGTGGCGATCGACGCGCCTGGCAGCCGTCCCCGGCATGGCCATCGCAACGGTGGTGCTGGGCTGCAACCTCCTTGGCGACGGTTTAAGAGACTGGCTCGATCCGCGCGGCTAACCGGGGTTGAGGTGGACCTTGTGGCGTCCGCCTCCTCCGCGTGGGCGGGTCCTGTCGCTGCAGGAAACCTTCCCCAGCGGGCCGCTTCGCCGGGGCCGCGTTCGAGATTCTAGAGATCGCGACCCGTGTATCCGAAGCGCAGAGGGACAACGGCCCCGGCGAACCGTCCCGCTGTGGCCCCTTCCTTCCGCGCCACCCCCCCACGCTACGTCGGCTCGCTCGGGGCACAGGTTGCAGACTATCGATTGAAACCTGAAGAGGCAAAAGTCGCTGGCAGATCCGATCGAATCACGGTCGCGAGCGGAATCGATGCAGCCCCTCGCCGGATAGCAGAGGAGCGGCCTTCGCTGCAAGGTCCACCTCTAGTGAGAGCAGGACCCTAGCCCAACCCTAGCCCGCGCGTTCGATCCGGCCGTTGGCGTGCTTGGCGAAGCGGCCTTCGCGGTCGGGGTGGACGGGGTCGTCCTTGGGCCAGGGCCAGCCGCCGAACTGCGTGCGCTGGTAATCGGCGAAGGCTTGCTGGATCTCGGCGCGCGAGTTCATGACGAACGGGCCGTATTGCACGACCGGTTCTCCGACGGGGCGGCCCTGCAGCAACAGGAGCTCGACCACGTCGTCGGGGCCGGCCTGCAGGGTCACCGCGGCGTCCGAGCGCAGACGGACGCTGTGCATAGGAGGAATGGCCTGCCCGTTCACCTTCAGCGCGCTGCCCCGGAAGAAATACAGCATGCGGTGCGCCCCGTGGCCGGCTGCCGGCAGCGTGAAGCGGGCGTTCTTTTCCATGTTGATGGTCCAGATGGCCACGTCGCTCTTGGCCTGGGCGGCCCATGAGTTGGGCGGCGGGGCCAACGGCCTGGTGGCGCCGAACGCCCCTGCCACCACGGTCACCTCCGTCGAGCGGCCGGCGTCGTCTTTGCTCACCTGGCGCGGGACGTGCTCGCTCCAGAACATGGAGAAGTACGGATCGACCATCTTGTCCTTGGCCGGCAGATTCAGCCAGATCTGAAACAGCTCCAGCGGGTTGGGACGGCTTTGATCAATCAGCGGGAACATCTCGGCGTGGACGATCCCTTTGCCGGCCGTCAGCCACTGCACGTCGCCGCGGCCGAAGCGCGCGGTCGCGCCCAGCGAATCAGAGTGGTCGATGAGCCCCTTGCGCACGACGGTGACGGTTTCAAAGCCACGATGCGGGTGCTGCGGAAATCCCGGGATGGTCTGGCCGTGATACATGCGCCAGCCATTGATCCCGGCAAAGTCCATTCCCAGCTCGCGCCCCGCCAGCGAGGCGGCGGGCCCCAGCTGGCCGTTGCCGGCCGGGTAATGGTCGTCGTGGTACGCGCAGAAGAGAAAGGGGTCCAGGGTCTCCCAGGGGAAGCCCAGCGGCTTGATGTTCAGGACGGCGTCATCAGTCATGGTCGTGTTGTTTTCTGCCGCCAAAAGCGCTGTCACGTCACCAGGACGCCTCCGTCGAGAGGATAGGCGGCCCCGGTCACGAACGAAGCTTCATCGGAGCAGAGATAGAGCGCCAGGGCGGCCACCTCTTCCGGTTTGCCCATGCGGCCCACCGGTTGGTACTGGTGCAGCTTCTCCAGCATCTCGGCTTCGTGTCCGGGATAGCTTTTGGCGACGAAACCATCCACGAACGGAGTATGGATGCGCGCCGGGCAGATGCAGTTACACCGGATCCCCTTTTTCACGTAATCGATGGCGATCGAGTACGTCATGGTCAGGATGGCGCCCTTGGTCACCGAATAGGCAAAGCGTTCGGGGATGCCGATCAGCGAGGCGATGGACGCCATGTTCAAGATGACGCCGCCGCCGCGCGGGGTCATGCGGCCAATCGCCTGCTGGGCGCACAGGAAGGCGCCCTTGATGTTCACCCGGCAGACGCGATCGAAATCGGCCTCCGACGTGGTCTCGATGGTTCCCACGTGGGCGATGCCGGCGTTGTTCACCAGGATGTTGATCGGGCCGGTCGCTTCCTGGGCGGTGTCGAAGGCCGCCCTGACGTCGCCAGCGTTGGTGATGTCGCAGCGGATGGCCACGGCGGCGCCCCCCGCTGATTTGATCCGCTGCGCGGTGTCCCGGGCGGCCGCCTCCTGCACATCCAGGATGGCCACGCGTGCGCCCTGCCTGGCGAACAGCTCGCTGATCGCCTGGCCGATGCCGGAGCCGCCGCCGGTGATGATGGCCGCCTTGCCCGTCAGTTCAAACATGAGCGCTGTCTCCGCCGGTGATGTAGGGGATGGTTTGTGGCCCTTCGGGCAGAACGGCGATGGATGCGTTACCGCCCCGTCGGTCGATCTCTGCCTTGATGCGCGCTCCGACGTCGGTCACCGGTTCCAGGTGGGCCCGGCGCACGTCATCCGGGGTCAACTCGCTGTAAAGGCCGACCCGGGCTTTCAGCGCCACCAGCGCCAGCAGCTGGGCCTCCCACTGGTCGAACATGGAGAACCCCGGCGTGGTGATGGTGTCCAGCAGCGCCCGCGGCGACGCGTGGTCGAAGAGCAGCTGCTTGAAGTTGCCGTGGCTGGGGAACCCATCGTTGCAGCGCGAAGCCGACAGGATGAACCCGCCCGGCGCCACGATCTGCATGGCGGCGTGCATCCCCTTGACCGTCTGATAAAGATTCTGATCCAGCGGGTAGCCGGCGTTGGTGGTCACGACGATGGGGTAAGGCGTCTCGCACGCCACCATCGCCGTCGCCTTGGCGAAGGCGCAGCCGGCGGCATGCGCGGCCCGGACCTCGCCGCAGAAAAAACGGGTGATCTGACGCCGGCTGTTCAGCGTGACGTTGACCAGAAAATCCAGCGGCACCAGCGCGCCGTTGTGGCGGATCTGATCCTGCGTTGGGTTTCCGTCCAGCACGCCCCAGGTGCTGCGCGGGTGGCCGATGGTCCTGGCGCCGTGATAGCGCATGATCGACGCGATGTCGGCGATGGCCGGAAAGATCCCTTTGTACCCGCCGGAAAACCCGGCCATGAAATGGGGTTCGATGAAGCCCAGGGCGATGCGCCGATCGGCGCGGAGATAGTCGGTGGCCAGATAGACCGGCTGGCCGTCGCTGGTCTGCCCGGCCAGCGACATGGTCGTTGGATCATGGGCGTCGTGGTTGACGATCCGATAGCGGGCCACGACGTCGGCGCCCACCATGCTGGCCAGCTCGGCCGGGGTGTTGGCCCGGTGCGAACCGGTGCCGTTGATGATGACGATTCGCTCGGGCGGAACGTGGTCAAGCTCGGCGAAGATCCAGCGCAGCAGGCGATCGCTGGGCAAGGGGCGCGTGATGTCGGGGATGACGACGGCGACGGTTTCGTCCTTGCCGATGCAGTCGCGCAGCGGACGGCTGGCGATGGGCTGGCGCACCGCCGCCGTGAAGGCGGCCGCCTCGTCGGGAAGGCCGTCGACGAAGGTCGGTTCGATGATGCGTGTTCCGTCGCCCGGCAGGTCGACGTCCAGGCCGTCGCGTCCGTACTGCAGGTGGACGCGCATGTCAGCGTCCGACGCTGGGGGCCACCACGCGCTGGCGAGACTGCCCGAGGCCTTCGATGCCCAGCTCGACCACGTCGCCCGGGCCCAGGAACTGCGGCGGCTTGGCAAAGGCGCCCACGCCAGGCGGCGTCCCGGTGCTGATGATGTCGCCGGGGAGCAAGGTCATGAACTCGCTGATGTAACTGACCAGCGTCGGCACGTCGAAGATCATGTCCGACGTGCTGCCGTTCTGCTTGAACACGCCGTTGACCTTCAGCCACATCTTCAGATCGGCGCTGCTGATGGTGTCGGCGGTGGCGATGAACGGCCCGAAGGGCGCGAAGGTGTCGCAGCCTTTCCCTTTGTCCCACTGGCCGCCGCGCTCCATCTGATACTCCCGTTCCGAGTAATCGTTGACGAGCGCGAACCCGGCGACGTGCTTGAGGGCGTCGGCCTTGCTGACGTAGGCGGCCTTCTTGCCGATGACGACGCCCAGCTCGACCTCCCAGTCGGTTTTCTTCGAGCCGCGCGGCAAGAGGAGATCGTCGTTGGGGCCGCAGTAAGACGTCGTTGCTTTGAGGAACAGCACCGGTTCCTTGGGGGGATCAACGCCCTGTTCGCGGGCATGCTCGTGATAGTTGAGGCCCACGCAGACGATCTTGCTGGGGCGGCAGGCGGGCGGGCCCAGGCGCACGCCGCTGTCGGTGCGCGGCGCCTGGCGGCCGTTGGCGTCGACCCAGGCGCGCAGGCGTTGCAGGCCGTCGCCGCCGAAGAAGGCTTCGTCATAGTCCTGGCCGAATCCCGAAACGTCAATGGACGTGCCATCGTCCAGAATGACACCGGGCTTCTCTTTCCCTGGGGAACCGAATCGAAAGAGTTTCATGATCTGTGGATTAGTTCGGCAAGGCATTCATTGTCAACCAAGCGCGGCGATTCTAATCTGCGCAGGCGCCATCGAATGAAACAGCGAACCAGCCAGACCGTGTTGCCGCCTTGGTCCAGTGGTCGGACCGCGGCCGATCCGAAAGTGGCGGTGCGCCGCTCCCTGCTGGGCGAGCTGCGCGCGCTGCTGCCGCCCGAGCGTCTGGTCGTCGAGAGCGAAGATCTCTTCGCGTACGAGTGTGACGCCCAGACCACCGATCGGGGGACCCCGCTGGCCATCGCCTTTCCCCAGGACACCGCCGAGGTCGCCGCGGTGGTGAAGGCGTGCGTGGCGCGCGGCGTACCTTTTTTACCGCGCGGGGCGGGCACCGGGCTGTCGGGTGGCGCCGTCGCCGTGGGCAGCGTGGTCATTTCGCTGGTGCGCCTCAACCAGATTCACGAGGTGGATGCGCCGAACCGCCAGGCGTGGGTGGGGCCCGGCGTGGTCAACGCGCACCTGTCACGGGCCGTCGCTGGGCTGGGGTTGCATTACGCGCCCGATCCTTCCAGCCAGAACGCGTGCACCATCGGCGGCAACGTCGCGGAGAACTCCGGCGGGCCGCACACGCTGAAGTACGGCGTCACCACCAATCACATCCTGGCCCTGGAGGTGGTGCTGCCCGACGGCAGCGTGGTCCACCTGGGCAGCCGCGCGGCGGATGCGCCCGGTTACGATCTGGTCTCGGCCTTCGTCGGATCGGAGGGGACCTTCGGCATCGCCACGAAGATCCTGGTGCGCCTGACGCCCAATCCCGAAGGAGTCAAGACCGCGCTGGCCATCTTCAACACGGTGAACGACGCCAGCCGCGCCGTCACCGAGATCCTGGCGCGCGGGATCACGCCCGCCGCCATCGAGATGATCGATCAGACCACGCTGCGCGCCGTGGAGGCGTACATTCACGCCGGCTTTCCCCTCGACGCGGCGGCGGTGCTGCTGGTCGAGGTCGACGGTTTTCGCGACGATCTGGATCAGCAGGCCACCCGCGTCGTCGACGCCTGCCGGGCGATGGGGGCGCGCGACGTGCGGCTGGCCCGCGACGACGTCGAGCGCATGAAGCTGTGGAAGGGGCGCAAGCAAGCCTTCGGCGCCATCGGACGCGTGGCACCCAACTATTACACGCACGACGGCGTCATTCCTCGGTCAAAGCTGCCCGAAGTGCTGGACGAGATCTTTCGCATCGGCGCCGAGAACGACGTGCTCATCGCCAACGTCTTTCACGCCGGCGACGGAAACCTGCATCCCGTGATCTTGTTCGACGAGCGTCAGGCGGGCGTCATCGAACGCGTGCGGGCGGCGGGCGACGCCATCTTGCGCCTGGTGGTCCGCGTGGGCGGCGCGCTGTCGGGCGAGCACGGCATCGGTTGCGAGAAGATCGACTACATGGGCCTGATCTATTCCGAGGCGGATCTGGGCGAGTTCCGGCGGCTGCGCGACATCTTCAATCCGCAGGGCCTGTGCAACCCGGACAAGGTGATCCCCGGGCCCGGCCGTTGCGTCGAGCTGGGGACGGGCGGCCACGGCCGACCGGTGGGCGCTTGATCCCCACGTCGGAGGCTGAACTGTGCGCGACGCTGCAGACGATCGCCGCCAGCGGCGCGCCGATCGATTGCCAGGGCAACGGCACAAAGCGGCACCACGGACCGGCGGTTGCCACCGGCGCCAGGCGCGTCAGCATGAGTGGCCTCGCCGCCGTTGTCGCCTACGAGCCCAACGACCTGGTGGTGGCGGCGCAGGTGGGGATGCGCCTGGGCGAGCTGCAGCGCCTCCTGGCGGCGCACAACCAGTGGTTGCCGATTGATCCGCCGTACGCCGAGGCGACGCTGGGCGGGATCATTGCCAGCAACAGCGCCGGGCCGCGACGCCTCGGTTACGGGACGATCAAGGATTACATCCTGGGCCTGCGCACCGCGAACGCGACGGGGGTCGTCACCAAGAGCGGCGGCCGCGTGGTCAAGAACGTGACGGGCTATGATCTGCATCGCCTGCACGTCGGCGCCTTCGGCACGCTGGGCGTGCTGGTCGAGGTGAACCTGAAGGTTGTCCCTCGACCGGACGTGGTCGGGGTGGTGGTGATGGGATTTCCCTCGCTGGCGGAGGCCCACCGTCGCCTGCTGGCGATCGCCACCTCGTCCTTGCGCCCGGTGGCGCTGGAAGCGGTGGACGGCGTCGTCGCGCACGCGCTGCGGCGGGCGGTGCGCGACCTGCCGGCCGGCGAGGCGCTGGGCGTGGTGGGCGTGGAGGGGACCCGCCCGGTGTTCGATCGCCACCTCAATGACTTGAACGTCGCGACGCAGCCCGCGTCGTCCTGTGTGGTCAGGGAAGGATCGGGCGCCGAGGCGCTGTGGGCCGCGATGCGCGACCTGCGCGCCGACGTTCCTTTGCTGGATATGGTCGTGGCGCGCGTGGGAGCGACCCCGCATGCGTTGCCGGCCTTGCTGGATGGCCTGGCGCTGCCGCGGGCGGGGGCGCTGGGCACGATGGCGCAGGTGGGGACGGGTCTGGCGCGGGTGATCTTTCCTGCCGATGATCTGGCCGCCACGGCGGAGACCCTGGGCCGCGCGCAAGAGACGTCCGCGCGTGCCGGCGGCTACCTGATCGTGGAGAGCGCGCCGCTGGGATTGCCGCGACGATCGCGCCTCCCCTTCAGCGCCGGCGACCGCCCGCTGGATCGGACCTTGCGCCAGGCCTGGGATCCAGAGCGCCGGCTGAACCCGGGGAGGATGCCGGCATGAACCCCGACAGCGAGACGCCTGACGACACCGTCGCCGACGGCGCCGACGGGCGCGGCGCCGAATGGCCGTCGTTTGAAAAGATCGCCACCTGCGTGCACTGCGGCCTGTGTCTGGAGGCCTGCCCCACCTATCGAGACTTGCGCGTGGAGATGGATTCGCCGCGCGGCCGCATCTACCTGATGAAAGGCCTGCGCCAGCAGACCATCGCCCCGACGCCGACCGTGCTGGCCCATCTGGACCAGTGTCTTGACTGTCGCGCCTGCGAGACTGCCTGTCCGTCCGGCGTCGAATACGCGCACATCCTGGAAAAAACCCGCACGGCGCTGCAGCCGGCGCGCCCGCAGTCGCCGGCCGGACGTTTCGTTCGGTGGTTCGCCTTTTCCGCGCTGCTGCCGCATCGATGGTTGCAGTGGCTGGTGTTCAAGCTGCTGTGGCTGCAACAGGCTCTGGGCCTGGCGCGCCTGGGCGCGTGGCTGGGGCGGCGTGGGCTCTTGCCCGGGCGGTTGTCCGCCGCGGCCGCGCAGGCGCCGCTGATACCCTTTCGATCGTTTCGCGGCGACAACGCCGCCGCCCGCGATGCGCAGCGAGACGTGTTGTTCTTCCCGGCGCGCGGCAATCGTCGGCGGCGGGTGGCTCTGTTCACCGGCTGCCTGGCCGATCAGCTGTTCGCCGACGTCAACCGCGCCACCGTTCGCGTCCTGACGGAAAACGGCTGCGACGTCGACGTCATTGCCGGCGAACGCTGCTGCGGCGCCCTGCACATTCACAACGGCGCGCGCGACGACGCCAAGACGCTGGCCCGGGCCAACATCGCCGCCTTCGCCGCCAGCGGCCCGTACGACGCAGTGGTCTCGAACGCCGCCGGTTGCAGCGCCGAGCTGCGCCACTATGGCGAGCTGCTGGACGGCGCACCGGCCGCCGTCGCTTTCGGCGCCCAGGTGCGCGATGTCTGCGAATTCCTCGGCGAGCTGGGCCTGCGCCCGCCGACCGGGCCCGCCCGCCGTCAGCTGAAGGTCGCCTACGACGAACCTTGCCACCTGCTGCACGCGCAGAAGATCAGCAATCCTCCGAAAGATGTGCTGCGGTCTATCCCTGGCGTGACGCTGGTGGCGCTGGAAGACGCCGACACCTGCTGCGGCAGCGCCGGCGTCTATTCGCTGCTGCAGCCGGCGCTGTCGGGCCGCATCGCCGCGCGCAAGATCGACGCCATCAAGCGCAGCGGCGCCGACGTCGTCGCCACCGGAAACCCCGGTTGCTTGATGCAGATCCAGAACGGCGTGCGCGACGCTGGATTGCCCGTGACCGTCGTTCACCCGGTGCAGTTGCTGGCCGCTGCGTACGAAGACGGGTAACAGAAGACGCTCGACAGAGGGCGGCGCTCTCCCGACGCCTTCCCGATTTATCCCGAACCCGCGCGCCGCTGCGCCTCGCGCAGCTCCGGGTGCTCGTCCATGAACGCCTTGCGGCTCTCGCGGGTGATCTCGGCGACCACCGTCGTGTCGCGCAGGATCTTCGACTGACAGGCCAGCCGCGAGTTCGACCGGACGTCGAAGGCCTTGTCCATGATGTCTTCCTCGCGCTCGCTGGCCGGCGAGAGATCGCCCAGGCCCTCTTTGACGTAGACGTGGCAGGTCGAACAGCCGCACACGCCGCCGCAGGCAGAACCCACCTGGGCATGGGCCTTGTTCGATGCCTCCAGGATGGTGGTCCCCACCGGCACCTCGATCTCGATTCCGTCGGGCTCGAACTTTACCTTGGGCATGGCATCACTGGTGCGAGTGTCCTGATCCACCGCCGTGGGAATGCGCTTGCGCCTCCAGGCGCGACGCCAGGTCGGCCTTCGGCGCGGTCTCGGCCACCTTGGCCTCGACGGTGGCCACCGTGCGTCCGCGCAGCCCGGTCTCCAGGGCGCGGTTCATGCGCCGGGCGGCAAAATCCTTGGAGGCGCGATCAAGTCCCTCCACGGCGGCGCGGATGGCGTTGTGGTCGGTGCCGCTGCTGGCCGTGGCCAGCGTCTCCAGCGCCGCGGCGATGGCGCCTCGATCGCCGTCGGTCAGCAGCTCGGGGCTGTCCGCCATGGCGGCCCGCGCCGCCGAGGCGATCCGCTCGGCCTCGATGCGCTGCTCGGCCAGCAGGCGCGTCTTGACGTCCTCCTCGGCGTGCTCGAACGAATCGAGCAGCATACGCTCCACCTCTTCGTCGGTCAGGCCATAGCTCGGCTTGATCTGGATGGCCGTCTCTTTACCGGTGGTCTGCTCGCGCGCCGAAACCCGCAG
>DATLVT010000568.1:0-5417 GCA_035577105.1 Polyangia bacterium | reverse complement strand
GTGGTGAAGAACGGATCAAAGATACGCTGCTGGATGTCGGCCGGTATTCCGTGCCCGGTGTCGCGAATCTCGACGATGGCGTGCCCGCGGTCGTCGGTCCGCGTGCTGACGCGGATCTCGTTTTGCTCGGCCTCGCCTTCGTTGATGGCCTGCGCGGCGTTGAGCAGCAGGTTCAGAAACACCTGTCCCAGCCGCGACTCGTTGCCCTCGACCAGGGGCGCCTCACCAAAATCCTTCACCAGCCGGGCGCGGTGACGGATCTCGTTCCAGGCCATGTTGATCGACGACTCCAGGACCCGTCGCAGCGAAACCGGCCCGCCGCTGGTGGCGTCCGAGCGGGCAAAGATCTTCAGATCGCGCACGATGCTGCGCACGCGCTCGGCGCCTTGCCGGGCCTCGACCAGGGCCTCGTTGACCTCGTGCAGTCCCAAACTGATCTCACCCTCGATGCCGGCCAGCTCGACAATGCGCGCCGACGCTGTCGCGAACTGACGCCTGGCAAAATCGATGTTGGCCACGATGTACGCCAGCGGGTTGTTGATCTCGTGGGCCACGCCGGCGGCCAGCGTGCCCACCGACGCCATGCGACCGGCCACGGACAGCAGGTCCTCCATCTTCTTGCGGTCGGTGAGATCGCGGATGAACAGATAGTGGCCGCGCCGTTCGCCGTTCGACGACGGCTCGCCGGCGGGAACGACGGCGATCTGCAGCGGCACCTCGCTGCCGTCCTGGCGCACGCCGCGCACCTCCCGCGGGCCGACAGCCCCGCGCGGTGAGCCGGGGGCCGCCCTTGCGTCGTCGCCAAACAGGACGGCGTCCTGCGGGTGGATGAGGTCGCGCCAGGGACGCCCCAGCAGATCGTCCTCGGCGTGACCGAACAGCTCGACCAGGACCTGGTTCACCGCCGTCAGACGCCCCGCCGCATCGGCGCAGGCGATCGCTTCCGCGGCGTCATCCAGCGCCGTCCACAGTGCGCTGGCCTCCTCCTGCGAGCTGGGCGGCGCCGCCACTTTTCTGCCCTTGGCGCGCGTCCGACCTTTCGCCCCTCCGGTGGGTCGAGCTGTGACCGAACGGGGTCGCTCCACGCGGGCAGAATATCAGGTTCGTCGTCGGTAATGAAGAGCCAGGCGGCTGGCTGGCGCGAGGCTATCGCTTGAAGAAGCTCGAGGAGGATGACGAGGACGAGGATGAACGCTGCGTCGATCCAAAGAAGGATCTCTTGCCACCCTCGTCCAGGATGTCCGCGGCGCGCTCGCGCACCTTAGGATTGGGATCATGCCGCGCGGCCTCCTTGACCAGCGGCGTCGCCGCCGCGCCGACCCGCCGGAGGAACAGCTGCGAGCGCTCGAAGCTCCTGTCACCGGCCAGCGATTGAACGACGCCCTTCAGCAGCTCTGGATCGGAGTTCAGCGCGGGATCTCCATGCACGGCCTTTTCGGCGGCGATGACACCAGTTGCCCAGTGATGTTCTTGAAAGTTGGTCAGCGCGGTGGCCCGGTCGGCGGTGGCCGTCGATGTCGATGTCGATGTCGATGTCGCGCCGCTCGCCGGCGTCGCTGTCCCGGGCGCTGCCCCTGGCCGCGCGGGCGTCCCCAGCGAACCGGCGCCAGCCCCCACTTGCGCGGGAACAGGAGACAGAGACACCGAGTACGACCGCCTCTCGGCCAGGCGATGAGGCGAAGACGAGCCGCCACTGACGTGGTCACCGCCCCCGCCACGCAGGACCGCACCCGCCACCAGAGCCCCGACGGCGATCAAGGCCAGCGCCCCGCCGACGAACGCTGCGCGCCGCTGGGCCCGCTGACGCCGTGACGGGGCCGGCGCCGGCCGCGCCGAGGGCGCGGGGGACTCCGCCGGTCGCCCACCAGCATCCACTGATGTTGCGGCCGCGCCGTCCGCCATGGTGTCGGCCGCGCTGGCCGCGCCGCCGCGCTTGCCCTCGGGTGTCTCCTCCAGCGCTCGGGTGAACTCCGCCGCCGTCTGGAATCGGTCCGCCGGGCTCTTGGCCAGCGCCCGCTGCACAACGGCCTCCAGCGCCGGCGAAACCTGGGCGTCCGGCGCCACCTCGCGAATGGCCGGCGGGGTCGTCTCGCGATGCATCAGCAACAGGTCGCCCACGTGATCGGACCGAAATGGCTTCACTCCGGCCAGCAGCTCGAACATCAGGACGCCGACCGAATACAGATCGGATCGTGCGTCGATGTCACCTGCGGCGCCGATCTGCTCGGGCGACATATAGCTGGGCGTGCCGATGGCCAGTCCCGCCGTCATGGCCGGCCCGTCGCGCAGCTTGGCCAGCCCGAAGTCCAGGATTCGCAGGTGGTCTTCCAGCCCCGCTTCGCCGCTGAGGATGATGTTGTCCGGTTTGAGATCGCGGTGAATGATCCCCTGCGCGTGGGCATGGGTCAGGCCCGCCAGAAGCTGTCGCAGAATGTGCAGCGCCCGCGCCACCGGCATTCGCCCCACCGTCTGCTGCATCACCTCGCGCAAGGTTGTGCCGGTCACAAAATCCATGACCAGATACGGCGATCCCTCGACGCCGAAATCGATCACCGACACGCAGTGCGGATGGGCCAGCCGGCTCATGGCCCGCGCCTCGTTCTCGAACCGTCCCAGGAAGGCCTTCTGCGCGGCGATCCACGGATGCAAGAATTTGATGGCGACCGGCCGGCCCAGCTGGACGCGCTCGCCCTTGTAGACGATCCCCATGGCCCCCGACGCCAGCTTGCAGATGATCCGGTACCGGCCCTGCAGCACACGCCCCAGGCGCGGGTCGGGAACGGCGGGCTCCGAAGTGGGATCGGGAGCGTGGGGATCGCGCGGTTCCACCGCTCGACGTTATCACATGCGCTTTCCGTGTCTCGGGCTGTCAGCGGCGGGTACCATGTGGGTGCATGAGTGACCTCGCCGATACCGTCAGCGAATCCGTGGAAAATGCTCGGGGCAGTCGCCTCAACACCGTGGTGGCGGTGGCGGTGTCCCTGACCGCCACCTTCACGGCCCTGTGCAACGTCAAGGACGGCAACATCGTCCAGGCCATGGCCCAGGCGCAGGCCAACGCGGTCGACGCCTGGTCGTACTACCAGGCGAAAAGCACCAAGCAGGGCATCGCCGAATCAGCGCGCGATCAGCTGCTGGTCCAGCGTGACCTGACACCGAACCTGACCGCGGAGGCGCGCGCGCTGGTCGATAGCAAGCTGGCGGAGTACGCCGGGCGGGTCACCCACTATGAGCAGGAGAAGGCCGAGATCAAGAAGACGGCGGAGGGTCACCAGCAGGAATACGATCGCCTGAACTTTCACGACGACCAGTTCGACATGGCCGAAGCGACCATGTCCATCGCCATCGCCCTGTTCGGGGTGACGGCGCTGACGCAGAAGAGGTCGCTGCTGATCGTGGCCCTGGTCTTTGCCGGGCTGGGCGCCTTCCTGGGCCTGGCGGGATTTCTGGGCCTGCGCGTTCATCCTGATTTCCTGGCGCGGCTGCTCAGCTAGCGCCGTTCGAAAGGGACGGTTTGACAAGCGTCATGACCACCCACAAGATCGCGCGCCATGAGCGGAGACGCGCCCTGCCCCGGCATCCTGGTCGTCGACGACGATCCGGACATTCGGGAGTCGCTGCGCGAAGTTCTGGAGGACGAGGGCTATGGCACCTCCTGTGTGGCCAACGGTCGCGAGGCGCTTGATTTCCTGCGCTCGGGCAAGCGTCCCTGCGTGATCTTGCTGGACCTGATGATGCCCGTGATGGATGGCTGGCAGTTCCGTCGCGAGCAGAAGCAGGACCCCCGCATCGCCGACATCCCGCTCATCGTCATCACCGCCACCGGCAAGCGCCCGGTCCTGGTCGACGCCGACGAGCTTGTGATGAAGCCGCTCGACCTGACCCGCCTCTTCGAGGCGATCGACAGGTACTGCTAGCAAACGCGGCTACATGCCGCTGAGGAACTTCCAGTGCTCGGTGGTCTTGTCCTTCTCCAGGACGAACTTGTGATAGTCGTTGACGCGCCGATAGCGATCGCCTGACTCGGCGGCCAGCTCGAAGGAACCGTCGATGAAGACCTCGACCTCGGCGTGGGTGTCTTTGACGTTGATGCTGCGGTACTCGATGTCGTAGCGGAGGGATTTTACCCGCTGCAGCTTCTTGCTCAGCACCTCGCGCAGCCCCGAGTAGCCGTAGTCGTCATCTGAGCGGGGCGTCCCCGAGTCTTCGAAATATTTGTCCGACGCCAGCACCAGCAGCTCCTCGACCTTGCGCGCCAGCAGCCGCTGGCGGTACTGCTCGATGACCTCCAGGATCTTTTCGTTCTGCTCGGACTTCATGACCGTGGTGCCAGGGATGTATTCCACGTGCGCGCAGCCGGCGGCGGCCGCCACCAGGAGCAGCGCCAAGGCCAAAACCGATCCCCAGGTCTTCATTTGACAGCCACCAACCCCAAGCCGTGTGCAGGAAACGTTCCAGAGAAGAGGGGCCCAAACCTTGTACTTCGGCGGGGAGAAAATGGGTTCGCCCCGCGGACGGTGCCTTCTGGTCGCGGCCCGGCAGTGCGTTGTGCCAGTTTGGCAAGGCACCGGCCGGGCCCGCTTTGACCTGCGCCAGAGATATTGCGATAGTGCGGTCATGGCGGATGCAGTGTCGTCGGGAGTGACGCCGGGGTCGACCTCGGAGGACGATTCAGAGCAACCCCGTGAATTTCCTCGTTTCGAAGTCAACGCCTACGTCGATTTCACCGGCAACGAGGTCATGCTGTTCCACCACATCCAGAACATCTCCCTGGGCGGCGTCTGCATCCAGACCTCCGGCGTGGAGGAGGTCGGGACGGTGGTCGACCTGGTCCTGAACTTCCCTGACCTCGACGCCTCGATTGGCGTCAAGGGACAGGTGGTCTGGGCCAACCGCGAAGATCCCATGGACATGGGCGTGCGGTTCATCGATCTCGACGAAGAGCGCAAGGACACCCTGCGCAAGTACATCAACATGGTTCGCAAGACCTGACCGGGCGCGCATCGCCCCAGCCGGTTCACGGCAACGTCAGCAGCGGATCATCAGTCCTGGCGAGGTGATCCTTCACGCTGGCCAGGCGAGCCAGATAGCGGCGGAAGTCCTTGCCCGGGGCGGCGCCTTCTTTGCGGCGCAGGTGAACGTCGGTGATGCGGGTCACGGCAAAGCGGCAGGCGGCGAAGCGCAGCTCGGCGGCGAAGGCGGCCCGTTCCTGGGGTGAAGGGCTGCGCACGGCGGTGTAGCCGGCGAACAGCGCCGCGACGATCTCGGGACGAAAATCGTCGCGCCCGTAACCGAAAGCCAGAACGGTCACCGCCAGGTCGTAAGCCAGCCGACCCCAGGCTGCCTGCTCAAAGTCGATGAGCGCGCTCAGCGCCGGGCCGTCATACATGACGTTGTCGATGAAGAGATCGCCGTGG
>DATLVT010000567.1:0-8521 GCA_035577105.1 Polyangia bacterium | reverse complement strand
GGCTTCGCTGCCGTGTACGACGTGAACGTGTACAGCGAATAGGCCATGATCGTCGACGAGGCGACGATGCTGGTCAGGCTGTCGAGCAGCGCCGGCGTGTACATCTTCAAGATCTGACGATGCGTCCCCGCCCCGCTCTCCAGCAGGACCAGCTCGTTGCGACGCTTGCAAAGGCCCAGGAACAGCGCGCCCAGCAGGGTCACCGTGTAAAGCCAGGGCGAGATCACCGCGCCGATCACCACCGCCCCCGAAACCGCGCGCATCACGAAGCCCAGCGCGATGACGAAGACGTCCAGCAGGACGATGTTCTTCAGCACGAAGATGTACGCGAACTGCATGATGAGATAGCTGGCCGCCACCGCCGCGAAGGCCGGGCTGAGGATATAGCCGGCCACCAGGCAGGCCGGCATCAACACCAGCGCCACGGCGATCGCCACGCCCGGCGGCAGATCGCCCGAGGCGATGGGGCGATTCTTCTTGGTGGGGTGGGCGCGATCCTTCTCGACGTCAAGAACGTCGTTCAGGAGATAGACCGAGCTGGAGATCAGCGAGAAAAGACCGAAGGCGGCCAGCGAACGCGACAGGTACTCCCACATCTCGGGCGTGAAAGGACGCCAGCGTTCGTTCAGCGTGAACACGAATCCGGCGAAAAGCAGCAGATTCTTGATCCACTGCTTGGGCCGCATGGCCTTGATGAGGCTGAGGGGCAATGGTCGGCGGCGCGGGCTCATGACGCAGCGAATGCTATCACGCTGGACGGATTTCGCGCCTGGGGGCCGGCGTCGGCGCGCCGATTACGGCGTCGAGAAGACGCGCAGCTCTCCGACGGAGATGAACGTCGATGCGCCGCCCGGCGCGCCGTCGATGCGGATGCCGGTGCCGGCAATGGCCGGAAAGGTGAACGTGAAGGTCTCGTAGGTGACGCCGTTGCCGCCCGGGTACGCCGGCGTGACGACAGCGCCGGGAACGTCGACCCAGACATTGTTTTGACGAACCTGGATCTTGAGGCTGGTGAACCAGCCGCCATCGCTGAATTGCCTCCCCTCCTGAAAGACCACCTTGCCGAAGGTCGTTGTACTGGTGAACGTGTACCCGACCCAATCTTCGCTGCGCGTGGTGCCGTTATAGGTGTCGTACTGCTGGGAGGAGCTGTTTGATCCCACGGCCGGGGTCACGCCGTCGCGAATCACAGCCAGGTTCTTGCTGCCACCCCCGGTCGGCGCCGTCACCAGCGCGACCGGCGTGCCGGTCGCCGAGACGTCCGTGTATGTCGCGCTCGCCGGATTCACCGTCACCGTCACCGTGGCGGGGTTGCTCGGCAAGCTGCCGTCGCTGACCACCAGCCGGAACGTCAGCGCGGTCGAAGCGGAGACGCCGGGGGCGACAAAGGTCGGCTTTTGCGCTGTTGTGCTGGACAGAGTCACCGCCGGGCCCGCCGTCTGCGTCCAGGCGTAGGTGATGGCGTCACCGTTGGGATCGCTTGACCCGCTGCCGTCCAGGGTCACGGTGGCACCGGCGGTGACGGCCTGGTTGGCGCCGGCGCTGGCGATCGGCGCGGCGTTGGAACCGGATTGCGCGGCGGCGAAGACGCGCAGTTCGCCCACGGTGATGAACGTCGCGCTGCCGCCCGGGCGACCGTCGATGCGGATCCCGTCGCCGGTGATCGCCGGGAAGGTGAAGGTGAAGGTCTCGTACGTGATGCCGTTGCCACCGGCGTAGGCCGGCGTCACCGTGACGCTGGGGGCGTCGATCCAGACGCCGCTTTGCCGGACCTGGATCTTGACGGTGGTGAACCAGCCGCCGTCGGAGAACTGCAGCCCTTCCTGGAAGACCACCTTGCCAAAGGTCTGGGCGCTGGCGAAGGTGTACCCGATCCAATCTTCAGTGCGGGTGGTGCCGTTGTACGTGTCGTACTGGCTGGACGCGCTGGTCGAGCCCACCGCCGGCGTGACGCCGTCGCGGATGACGGAGAGGTTCTTGTTGCCGCCGCCGGTGGGGGCCGTGATCAGCGCGACCGGGGTCCCGGCCGCCGACACGTCCTGCAGCGACGACGTGGGAGAAACGGTGACGGTCACGGTGGCCGGGCTGCTCTGCAGGCTGCCGTCGCTGACCACCAGACTGAACGTCAGCGCGGTGCTGGCGCTGACCGTGGGGGCCACGAACGTCGGCTTTTGCGCCGTCGTGCTGGACAGGGTCACCGCCGGACCGGCCGTCTGCGTCCAGGCGTACGTGATGGCGTCACCATTGGGGTCGCCCGACCCGCTGCCGTCCAGGGTTACCGTCGCGCCGGCGAACACCGACTGATTGCTGCCTGCGTTCGCCGTCGGCGCCAGGTTGGCGGGACGCGAGACGTTCACCGTCACCGTCGCGGGGTTGCTCTGCAGGCTGCCGTCGCTGACCATCAGGCTGAAGGTGAACGCCGTGGTGGCGCTGACCGTGGGGGCCACGAACGTCGGCTTTTGCGCCGTCGTGCTGGACAGGGTCACCGCCGGACCGGCCGTCTGCGTCCAGGCGTAGCTGATGGCGTCGCCGTTCGGGTCGCTGGACCCGCTGCCGTCCAGGGTCACCGTCGCCCCCATCGTCACCGCCTGGTTCGTCCCGGCGTTCGCCGTCGGCGCCAGGTTGGTGTTGCCGCCGCCCCCGCTGACCGTGAAGACGCGCAGCTCGCCGACGCTGATGAAGGTGGCGACGCCACCGGGCGCGCCATCGATGCGGATGCCGTCGCCGCTCACCGCCGGAAAGGTGAACGTGAAGGTCTCATAGTTGACGCCGTTGGCGCCGGGATACGCGGGGCTGATCACGGGCGCCGCCACGGCAGTCCACACCCCGCCCTGCCGCACCTGGATCTTCAGCGTGTTGAACCAGCCGCCGTCGCTGAACTGGGGGCCTTCCTGAAAGACCACCTTGCCAAAACTCTGAGCGCTGCCGAAGGTATAGCCGATCCAGTCCTCGGTGCGGGCGGTGCCGTTGTACGTGTCGAACTCGGTCGCAAAGCTGGTCGACCCCACCGCCGGCGTCACACCGTCGCGAATGACGTTGAGGTTCTTGCTGCCGCCCCCCGTGGGATTGGGGACGAACGCCACGATCGTCCCCGCGGCTGAAACATCTGTATAGGTGACTGTCACTGCCGGTGTGTCGGTGATGGTCACGGTGGCGGGCGCGCTTGACACCTTGCCGTCGTTGACCACCAGGCTGAAGGTCAGCGCCGTCGACGCCGACACCGACGGCGCGACGAACGTCGGCATCTGCGCGGTGGTGCTGGACAGGGTGACCGCCGGTCCCGCGGTTTGCGTCCAGGCATAGGTGATGGCGTCGCCGTTCGGATCGTTCGACCCGCTCCCGTCCAGGGTCACGGTGGCCCCGGGGTTCACGGTCTGAGCGGCCCCCGCGCTGGCGTTCGGCGCCGTGTTGGTGCCGCCCGATGAACCGCCGATCACGCGCAGCTCGCCGACGGAGATGAAGCGGGCGCTGCCCCCCGGTACGCCGTCGAGACGGATGGCGTCCCCGACGATGGACGAAAACTTGAGGTTGTAGGTCTTGTAGTTGTTGCCGCCGGCCCCGGCGTAGGCCGGCGAGACCAGCAGACCGCCGGCGTCGACCCACACCCCGGACTGGCGAACCTGGACCTTGAGGCTGCTCCACCAGCCGCCGTCGGAGAAATGGATCCCCTCCTGGTAGGTGAGCGCGCCGAAGGTCTGCGCCACGGCGAACTGGTAACCGATCCAGTCCTCCTGGCGCGCCGTATCGCCGGTGTACGTGTCGTACTGGACCGTCATGTCCGTCGAGCCCTCCGCCGGGAACACGCCGTCACTGATGACGGCCAGGCTCTTGCTGCCGCCGCCGTTGGGCGCGTTGATGAGCGCGATGGGCGTGCCGGCAGCGGTGAGATCGGAGGCGCCCAGCCCGGTGAACTGCACGGTTCGCACGCCTCCCCCGTCGTCGGCGTTCAGCACCCAGCCGTCGCTGGCGACGCCGCTGCCCATCGGGTTGAACGACACGAACTCGGTCAGCGTGGCGCCGGGAGCCAGGGTCATACCCTCCGGCAAGTTCGACTGGGCCAAGAAGGAGCCCAGGGTGGGCGGCTTGGACTTGGTCACCGTCACCGCCGTGCCGCCCGTGTTGGACACGGTGAAGCTGGCGGTGGCATTACCCCCGACGGCCACGGCGCCAAAATCGATGCTCAGCGGCGTGACCGTCATGACCCCGGGCGACGCGCAGACCCCGGACAGCTGGACGCTGCGGGTCCCCACCGTGGAGTCAATGACCACCGACGACGTATAGTTGCCGATCGCGGTGGGATTGAACGAGATCGTCACGGTGATCGACGCGCCCGCCGCCAGAACGAACCCGGGCGCCGGCGCGCCTGTCGCCCCGAACGGCGCGCCCGGCACGGTCACGTTGTTGATGGTCAGCGACGCGGCGCCGGTGTTGGCCAGCGTGATCCCCTGGGCGACGTGTCCCCCGGGCGGCGTGCCGCCGAAGCTGATCATGGGCGGCGAGACGGTCAGGTTCGGATCGATGGACTGCCCCTGCCCTGAAACGGAGAAGCTGACGAACCCGGCGCTGGTCGAGAAGGTGATCGACCCGGCCCGCATCCCGGCAGCCTGGGGCGTGAAGGTCACCGGAATCTGCAGGGTGGCCCCGGAGGCCAGGCTGGCCGGGAAGGCCGGCATCGGCGCGCCCAGAACGAATTCGCTGCTTGAACTGGCGACGCTGTTCACGGTCACCGCCGTGGTCGCCGTGAGCGTCAACGTCGCCGACGCGCTCTGGCCGACGATGACATAGCCCAGGTCGATGCCGCTGCCGATCAGCGCCGGCGCGGCGGGCGCCCCGAAGCCCATCACGTGACCGTCCCGCGTTCCGACATAGATGCGCCCGGAACCAACACCGGGCGGCGTGTACTTGGCCGACGTCCCGATGGGCGCGCTGAAGCGAAGCACCGGCGCGCCGTTCGTCGGGACGGCGTCATAGGCGCGAAGCTGGGCGCCCGTGCCGGTGATGTCGGGCGACCAGATCACCCAGACCAGGGCCGAGCCCGAACGCGTGCCGTCCGAGGTGACCACCGGCGGGCTGGAGGTGATCCCGAAAGCGTCGGTCGACGTGCCGGCCAGCGACAGCGCTGGTTTCCCTGTGCCGTCCAGCCCGTACTTCAGCACGCGCAGGTTACCGGCTGTGCCGTACGAGCTATCACCGGGCGACGCGCTGGGGATGTAAAGGTAGCCACCGTCTCCCGGCCACACCGCCGGCTTGGACCAGAACCCGCCGTAAGGACCGGTGCGGCTGACGACAGCGTCGCCACCGCCCGTGCCGTTGCCGATGCCGCCCAGGTGATCGCGATCGAGCAGGTAGACGTAGCCCTGCTTGCCCTGCGCGACCATGAGGTTCGGGATCTGCGCCGTGCCGAAGTTGCTGGCCGGCAGACCGACCACGCCGCCCGATCCCAGATCGCCGTCCCAGGCGTCCAGCGGAATGGCGTCGTAGGGCGAGAAGAAATCGGTGGCGGCCAAGGTACCGTCGCCTTGCACCTTGAGGCGCACCACCGCTTGGGCCAGCACCTTGGGCGGGGACGTGCCGGCGATCGGTCCCATCACCGCGCCGCCGTTGCCGGTGGAGAACAGGATCGATCCGCTGCCATCGGAGACCAGACCGCCGCCGGTCTGCCAGATTCCGGCGCCGTTGGTGCGGCCCGGACCGGACTCCGTCGTCCACAGTGTCTTGATCTGACCCGAGGTGGAAATGCCGACCACCCAGCCGGCGTAATTGAAAAAGTCGCAGTGGCTGCCGAAGCCGACGTAGACCACGCCGTCCATCAGCAGCAGGCCGGCGCGCTGGCCCTGGTTGCGCGGGTCGAACGCCAGCGCGGGCTCGTTGCTGGCCGTGCCGTTGATGGCCACCGGAAAACCGGCGCGCTCCTGGCCAGTGGCCACGTCGACGGCGTGCGCGTACCAGGCAACGGGGCCGGCATTGCCGGTGATGTAGGCCTTGGAAAGAAGGTAGGCGGTGTTGGTGGCCTTGTCGATCACCGGCGTGCTGGTGATCCCCATCGTCGGGCTGATGTCGGGACAGCCGATGTCGCTGGCCAGAAACGGACTGCCCAGGTTGCGAGACCACTGGATGGCGCCGGTCTCGGCGTCGAGGCCGTAGATGTTGTTGGCCTGCGTGGCAACCAGCAGCACGCCCTGCGAGACCAGTGGCTGGGCGCTGACCTCGCCGGTGATCGCCGTCGAGAACAGCTTGCCGAAGGTCGAGCCGCCCACCGTCGCCGGTGCCAGCAGGGTCTGGTCGGGATACCACGAGGTCCGCAGCTCGTCGGCTCCCTGGGTCACCGCGGTGGTCGACAGCGCCGAGCGTTCCGTCGACAGCGCGGCGTCTTCGGCGTGCTGTCGAAAACAGCCGCCCAGCAAACCCAGAGTCAACAGCACCGCGACGCGAGCGTCTCGTCGCAGTCCCCCCCACTTCATCATCCGCAATCGCTTCTCCAGCAAAGCAGGCCTAGGACAAAATCCATACGAACCACATGGGCATTGTTCCTGAGGGCATCAACCGATTGACAAACGTCATCCAGGCCACAGACAGGCGCCCAGGTGAGACAAAGTACTCCAGCCCTATATTTGTGTCCACCGTTACGCCTGGCGAACAGATACTAAAATCCGGCTGGCGCGGCGGCTCAACGCAAAAAATGGCGCGCGCCGCCGGCCCGCCGCGGCGAAAACCGCTGGCGCGGCGCAGGGATTCCGTTCTTATTTTCCGAAATCGGCGATGCCGCCGTACTTCGAATTGGGCTTGCCCGAGTCGACGGCGCCCACGTCGGTGCCGTCGCCGTCAGCCGGGTCGCCGGCGTCAGTCAGCGGGCTGCCGGATGCCGGCCGGTAATAGTTCGCAAAATACTGGAGCATCAGCGAGACCTTGGCTTTTCGGGCCCAGATGTCCGCGCGCGAAAACGGATAGACGCCCGAGGTGTCCTTCCCCGAAAAAAGCGGGTCGACATCCTTGTTCAGGCCCCCGACGTCATGTCCCCCAAAGCCCGGCGAGCCGGCGGCGGCGTTGGAGGTGGTCTTGAGGTAATAGCTCAGCGGCGCGGCCGCCTTCTTTTCGGGATTGAAGAACGCGTTGTAGTCCAGGTAGTCGGCGTACGGCTGGGGGCCGGCCTTGGTCTCCATGTCGCGGATGCCGCTGACCACCAGGCCCAGGTAGTAAGGAAAGTGGACGAAGGCGTTGTTGCGGATGCTGTGCACGGTCACGCCGCGCAGGCGGATGGCCGGTCCGTACAGCTTCAGCGCCGCCCCACCGCCGTCGAAGGTGTTGTTGAACATCTCGATCCCCTTGGCCGACACGCCGTTGCTGGCGTACAGGTCGATGACGTCGCTGGGATCGCCTGGCCACAGGTAGCCCAGATAGTTGATGACGTTGTGGTGGATCAGCGTGTTGTCGCCGAACTCGCGCATGAAGTCTTCGCCGCCGGTGGTGATGACGTTATAGCGAAGCTCGCCGGCGAACCCCTGGATGATCCAGCCTCCCACCAGCAGGTTCCGTTCGACAATGTTGCCGCGCCCGGCGTTGGAGAAGATGAAGTTCGAGCACTGGGTCCAGCGGTTGGGGCAGTGAAGCACCGAGTAGTTGCCGCTGACGCGGTTGTTGCCGGTGCCGTCCTGGTTCTGGAACATCAGGATGCCGGCGCGCGGCCCCATCATGATGTTCGAATCGGCGTCGGTGTCGCCGCCGATGGTCCAGCTGTGGGGGTTGTCGAACTCGGACCAACCCATGTAGACGCGGTTGCCGGCAAAGGTCTTGGGCGCCTTTGACGAGCCGAAGAAGTGCACGATGGGCGTCGGTGGGGCCAGCGAGCTTTCCGCGTACGACAGCGACGTGACGCTGACGGCGGTGTTCTCGTTCATGGTGTTGCCCTTGAACGTCACCGTGGCGTTGCCGTCGGCCTGGACGCGCACCTCCCCGCAGTGTTCGAACAGGCTGTCCTGGATGTCGACGCCGCCGGTGGTCTGGACGTTAATGGCCAGCGCCTTGGGGCTGGGGTCGCTCCCGGCCAGGGCACCCAGGTCGCGGACGTGGGCGTTGCGGATGGTGAGATGCCCGGCCCAGCCGGCCGGCGCGACGATGGAATGCCCGTTGCCCTGGATCAGGAACGGTTGATCGGCGGTCCCCAGCAACTGCATGTCGCCGCTGAGCATGAGGTCGGCGGTCAGCACCAGCTGGTGGTCGGCCGCGTAGGTGGGCGGCGACTTGACGGTGATGGTGATGTGCGCCGAATCATGGGTGGCGCCGTTGCGCGAGGTCTCGCGCACCCACAGCTCGTGCGTACCGGCGGCCAGGTTCTGGGCCATGCCCCGCAACATGAAATTCGCGGCATCCGATGGGTTCGCGTTCGATGTCACGGTGGCGGCCACCTGGTTGCCGACCATGAACTGCACCTGCATGGGCGCCTCGTTGTCCCACGAGCTGGCCAGCATGGTGACCGTCGCCGGGGCCAGGAACTCCATGCCCTGGATGGGATCGTTCAGATAGA
>DATLVT010000566.1:0-11537 GCA_035577105.1 Polyangia bacterium | reverse complement strand
AGGACGCAGACCTCGTGCGGGCCGGCGCGGGTGCGAATCGACGCCGTGCCCCGGGCCTCCACGTCACCCATCGCCTGTCCGTCGATGGTCACGTGCGTCGCCTGCGCGCACAGCGCGTTGTCGACGTCGATCCACACCGCGGGCGCCGCGCTGGGACTGGGGGCAGGCGGCTCGGGTACGACGGCGCCGGCGGCGCCTTCGGCCGATGACCTGAGCTGGGGCGGGGGCGGCCTGGTGGGATCTCTGGTGGGATCTTGGTCGGGATCGTCGAGAGCCTCCACCGTCCAGGCGCCTGGATCATTGGGATCCATCTCTTCTGGATCGCCTTCGCCCGTGCTGGCCCTGGCGATCGGCGCGGACGGGGTTCTTCGCGCGGCCTTTGACCCCGTGGGGCAGGCGGCGTGGCGCAGCTCGGCGCCCAGCTGATCGTGAAAGGCGACGCGCATCTCGCGATAGTCGTTCAGGAGGTGGCCGTACTGTTCCTTGGCCCGCCGCACTTTCCACCGGTAGTCGGGGGTCAACCCGGCGCTGTCGCCGCCGTCCTCTCCGCGGCGGATCTCGCGATAGCGCAGCTGCAGCTGGCGGCCCAGGGTCAAGAACCGCCCCCCGGCGCCCAGGGCGCGCGCGTACGGTTCGGCCACCGCGGCCGGGCACTGACGCGGCCCCGTCGCCGGCTTGGCAGCAGCGGCGCCGGCGTCGGCGGCTGGCAGGCTGAGCAGCGCCTGGTGCACGGCCATGGAGAACTCGTCACGCACGCGATCCATCTCGCCTTGCAGCGCCAGGAAGCGGTCGACCGCCGCCCGCAAAGTCGCCGCGTCGCCGAAGACGGGATCGATGCGCGGCGCCGCGTCGGTGCGAAAGGGAATGGCCGTCAAGGCCGGCGCGGGCGGGGCCGGGGGCGGGGCGCGGGGAGCCCCCCCCAGGGCCAGGAGCAAAATGACAAGAGACATGGACGATTTCGATTATGAGCGTGCTCCGTCGCTGCGCCAGAAATCGCCGCGCGGGCCGACAGCCCCTGCTTCGAGTATCTTTGGCCGGGTGAGCTCCCCCTCCATCCCGCCCTTCGTCTACCTGACGCCGCGTACGCTGCCGCCTGCCGACCGGATCAAGGGGCGGGTCGCGGTGCTGGACGTGGCCTTTGCCAGCGAGGGGGGCGGCTCGTCGTTCGAGAAGACGACGCTGCCGTTCATCCGGGGGCTGGGCAGCCGGCTGGCCGCCTGGGTCGATCACCACGACCATGATCGGCACGTCGATTTCGCCGCGGACAGGCGATTCGTGCTGGCCACCAAGGCCCAGCACGGCGCCTGCCCCGAGATGATCACGCCCAAGGTGGTCGCCGCGGCCGGCCCCGTCGATACGCTGGCCGTGCACCTGGACCTGGACGGCATCTACTCGGGCGTCAAATGGGTGCTGGGTGGCGTCGAGCCGTATCCAGGCGCCGACGACGACGCCCGGGCCGTCGATACCCGGCGCGGCACGCCCAGCCACGTCGGCAGCCGGATTGATCGAGCGCTGCGCGCGCATTTTCGCGACGAGACGCTGAAGAACCGGATCGTTCAATACCTGGTGGCGCGCACCAAGGAGCCCCTTTACTGGGAGGAGATCGAACGCGCCGCGCGCGAGATCGATCCCCTGCTGGATCAATCGCGACGCCTGTCCGAGCGGTTCCGCGTCACGGGCGGCGTGGCCTATGTCGACGTGGCGTCGTCGGCGCCGTTCGACAAGACCGAGCTTCTGCTGCTGGGCCAGGCCCGGGCGCCGGTGGCGGTGGTGCGCGATTCGGGCGCCCTGACCATCGCCGCGGACTTCGAATCGGGCTTCGATTTCGTCAAGCTGTTCAACCTGGGAGGGGGCATGCCGACCAGGGTCACCGTGCCGGAGGCGCGCCACGACGAGGTGCTGAGCAAACTGACCACGCTGGTGGCCGGGCGGACCGAACAAGGTGCTGCCCGTCCCGCGCCGTAGTAACGTAGGAGCAATGGCCACCCAGCGCCGCAGCGCCGCCCAGTCCCCGCACGCCGGTCTCGCCGATCGGGTGCTGTCGGCCGCCGCCGGTCTGCGGGCGGGGCTGGCGTCGGAGGGGCCGCTGCCCTCGCGCCACGACATTCGCATCCTGGTCGAGGAGCTGATCGAGGTCCTCTTCCCCGAGTCGCACCGCATGGGCAACGAGACCGGCGCCCTGCGCGATCATGTGGCGGCGACCATCGAGACGCTGGAGGTGCGGCTGGGCGCGGCGCTGTACCTGGGCCTGCACCGGCACTGCGCCAAGGGTCACGGCAAGACCGATCGCTGCCAGCGGCGCGCGCAGGCCATCACCCGCCGCCTGCTGGAGAGCCTTCCCGAGCTGCGGGCCATGCTGGGCAAGGACGTGCTGGCCGCGTTCGAATCGGACCCGGCGGCCAGCGGCATCGACGAGATCGTCGCCTGTTATCCGGGGCTTTATGCCATCGCCATCTACCGGGTGGCCCATCGCCTGCTGCAGGAGGGGGCCGAGGTCGTTCCGCGCATGCTGACCGAGCACGCCCATTCACGCACCGGCATCGACATCCACCCGGGCGCCACCATCGGCGAATCGTTCTTCATCGATCACGGCACCGGCATCGTGGTCGGCGAGACCACGCTGATCGGCAACCGGGTGCGCATCTATCAGGGGGTGACGCTGGGCGCGCTGTCGGTGCGCGATCGCGGCCGCACCGATCGCCCGCAGGGACGCAAGCGGCATCCGACCATCGAAGACGAGGTGATCATCTACGCCAACGCCACCATCCTGGGCGGCAGCACGGTGATCGGGAAGGGCGCGGTGGTGGGCGGCAACGCCTGGATCACCTACTCGGTGCCGCCGGGCATTCGCGTCGGAGTGGGGACCTAGTCGACAGTGGCTGTTTCGGAGCGCGTCCTCCGGAGCATCAAAGAGATCTCGGCCGAGATTCTGGACGCCCAGCGCCCCATCCGCGTGCTGCGCGCCATCTCCTGGAACGAGAACGTCGAACGGGCGTTCTTTGCTTCCCAGGGGCGCGTGCTGCCGCAGCCCGAGTATCGGGTGTCGCCCGAGATGGGCGCCGCGGTCGAGCGGTTTCGCAGCCTGAAGGCGCGGATCGTCGGTGACAACGCCATCGAAAGGTTCCTGCGCGACACCTGCGATTCGTACGCCACCGCCGGGCGCATGCTGCAGGCGGTGGGCAAGAAGGAGTTTTATTATCATTCGGTCGAGCTGTACGGACGTCCGGCCAGCCTGACGGCGGACCGCAAGACCACCAATCTGGATCTGGCCGATCACTTCGCCAAGGTGGTGGCCAGCGTGGCGGGGACCGTGAACCTGCCCAGCCCCGTCGACGAGCTGAACCTGTCGGCGGAGGAGGTGGTGCCCATCCTGGCCGGGCGCTTTGCCCGATTCTTTCCGGAGCATCCCATCCGCGTCGAGCTGGCCGACGACATCGCCGCCAAGGCGGTGGCCGGCGTGGACGGCGTGAAGATCAAGCGCGGGGCGCGTTTTTGCCGGCGCGATCTGCTGCAGCTGGAGTTTCACGAGGGCCACGTCCACCTGGCCACGGCGCTGAACGGGCGGGCCCAGCCCTATCTGTCGTTCACCGGGTACGCTTCGCCGCGCACCACCGCCACCCAGGAGGGACTGGCGGTGCTGACCGAGTTCATCACCCGGTCGACCAGCCTGGAGCGCCTGCGGCGGCTGGCCGATCGCACGCTGGCCATCAAGATGGCCGAGGACGGCGCGGACTTCATCCAGATCTACCAGTTCTTCCTGAGCCACGGCCACGACGAAGCCGCCGCCTATGACTGCGCTCGTCGGGTCTGCCGCGGCGGCGTGGTGGAGGGCGGGGCGCCGTTCACCAAGGACGTCTGCTATCTGGACGGCCTGCTGCGCGTCACCAACTTTCTGCGCGTGGCGCTGGTGAAGGGGCACCTCGAGCTGGTGCGGTTGTTCTTCGCCGGCAAGATCGATCTCGACGACGTGCCTTTGTTCGGCCGCCTCCTGCGCGAAGGAGTGGTCAGCGAGCCGCGCTATCTGCCGGACTGGGCGCGCGACCTGTCGTACCTGACGGCGTTCATGAGCTATGCGGCGTTCCTGGGCGAATGCGATCTGTCGGTCGACCGGCGGCGCTACGAAGATCTCATCGCCCACGCCGAGGACGAGCTGTTGTAGTCAGCTCAGGTGACGGGCGCCGGCGGCGGCGCGGCTTCCGGCTGCGGATCGCCCCCAGTGCTCGGCGCCGGCGGGGCGGCGTCGGCGTCGCCTTTGCGGGTGAGAAGCCAGATCCCCACGCCCAGGCACAGCATGCAGGCCCACTGGGCCGGCGTCAGGCCGGCGTACCGTTCGTCGGGGCGGGCCACGTCGGTGGCGCGCAGGAAATCCAGACCGAACCGCACCGGCGCATAGAGCAGGGCAAAAAGGCCGATCACCCGGCCCGGCACCCGCGGCTTGCGCGCGTAGCGGAAGAGAATCACGGCGATGACGATGGTGAACAGCAGCTCGTCCAGGCCCAGATCGTGGCGCGGTCCTTCGGGGTACTTCACCGCCAGGAAGAAGGTGGTGTGCAACCCGGGATGATCGTGCGCCGTGAAGCAGCCGGTGCGCCCGAAGATCCAGCCCACCACCAGGCCCAGGGCCACCGCGTCGGCGTACCGCAAGGCCGGGATCTTCTCGCGGCGCGTGTAATAGAGAAATGCCAGCGCCGCGCCCAGGAAACCGCCGAACGACGACAGCCCCGACCAGACGTTCAGCAGCACCAGGGGGTTCTCCTTGATGCGCTCGGGAAAATAGAAGATGACCGAGACCAGGTGGGCCATGATGAACCCGCCGATCACGATGCGGGCGTTCATGAACTTCACGTCGCGATCATCGAGGCCCCGCCTGGCGCCCTCCTTGACCACGATGCGATCGCCGACGATGACGCCGATGGCGACCAGCACGCCGAACAGGTGAATCGACAGGCCGCCGATGTCGAAGAGGTGGCCGTTGAAGTAGGGGATCACAGCGGCGACCGGCGGGCAGCAGCCAGCTCGCGGGCAGCAGCCAGCGCACGCGCGGCAGCCAGCTCACGAACAATGTCGCGCTGGCCGTCGGCGTGGTAGCTGGAGCGGACCATGGGGCCGGATTCGACGTGGGGGAAACCCAGGGCCAGCGCTTCGGTCTTCAGCGCGGCGAACTCGTCGGGGTGGAGGTATCGGGCCACCGCCAGGTGGTTGCGCGAGGGGCGCAGGTACTGGCCCAGGGTCAAGATGTCGACGCCGATCTCACGCAGCTCGCGCAGCACGGCGCGAACCTCGTCCAGCTCTTCGCCGAGGCCCAGCATCAGACCGGTCTTGGTGATGGCCCCGCGGGTCTTGGCGTGGCGAAGGACGGCGTAGGAACGCGCATAGCTGGCCTGCACGCGCACCTGGCGCGACAGGCGCGGCACCGTCTCCAGGTTGTGCGCGAACACGTCGGGCCCGGCGTCAAGAACGGTGTCGACCGCGCCGGTGTCACCCTTGAAATCACCGGTCAAGACTTCCAGCACAAGCTCGGGCGCCGCCGTCTTCACGGCGCGGATGGTGGCCGCCCAGTGCGCCGCCCCGCCGTCGGGAATGTCGTCGCGGTCCACGCAGGTGATCACCGTGTGGCGCAGGCCCAGCTCGGCCAGGATGGTGGCCACGCGCCCGGGCTCGTCGGGATCGGCGGGCGCGGGACGTCCGGTGGGGACGTCGCAGAACTGACAGGAGCGGGTGCAGATGCCGCCCAGGATCATGATGGTCAGCGACTTGCGGTTCCAGCACTCGCCGATGTTGGGGCAGGAGGCGCTCTCGCAGACCGTGTGCAGCCCCAGCTCGCCGACGCGCCGCTTGAGATCGAAGAAGGCCTCGCCCGCCGGCATCTTCATCCGGATCCAGTCCGGCTTGGGCGCCAGGGGCGGCGCGGGAGGACCGTCGTCGGGGCTGACGACGCGCAACTTCTTCGAACGGGTCTCGACAACGCGGGCTGACATCGACTGGCTTTCTACTCTATCTGATCTGACGGGGAACGGCTCGCTGCCGCTCGCGCTCCCCGGTCCCCTTCGCTCCGCGCAGCAAAGCTGCGCGGAGCTCACCCGATATTCGAGCTGCCGTAGACGCGCGGACCCTCACCCGGCGCCTTCGGCGCCGGCCTCTCCCGCAAGCGGGAGAGGCAAGGATGGGAGTGTCCGTCGTTAATGCGTCAGAGCGACCGAAGGGAGCGAGTCTTTCCGCGGGAGCGCGGGCTTTGCCCGCGCGGCTGACCTTGCGAGAGGCGCCGGGGAGAGCCCGCGAGAGGGGCCAGCAGGCCCCTTTCGCGCAGCGAGCGAAGCGAGCGGCAGCGAGTCTTTCCACGGGAGCGCGGGCTTTGCCCGCGCGGCTGACTTTCCGAGAGGCGCCGGGGAGAGCCCGCGAGAGGGGCCAGCAGGCCCCTTTCGCGCAGCGAGCGAAGCGAGCGGCAGCAGGCCCCTTTCGCGCAGCGAGCGAAGCGAGCGCTCTTAGATGTGGACCGCTTCGCCCAGGGCGGCGGCGGTGGCTTCGAACATGGCTTCGGACAGGGTGGGGTGCGGGTGGACGGCGGCCAGGATGTCGTGGGCGGTGGCTTCGGAGGTCATGGCCACGGACATCTCGGCGATGAGGTCGGTGACGCCGTGGCCGATGGCGTGCACGCCGACGATCTCGCCGCGCGCCTTGTTGGTGATGACCTTGATGAAGCCGTCGGTGTGCCCGGCGCCCAGCGCCTTGCCATTGGCAGAGAACGGAAAGCGCCCGATCGAAATGTCCAGTCCGGCCTCGCGCGCCTGAGCCTCGGTCTTGCCGATGGACGCCACTTCGGGATCGCAGTAGGTGCAGCCCGGGATGGCGTCGTAGTTCACCGGCTCGACGTGCTTGCCGGCCATCGCCTCGACGCAGCGGATGCCCTCGGCCATGGCCACGTGGGCCAGCAGCGGCGCGCCGGCGCAATCGCCGATGGCCCAGATGCCGGGGCTGGTGGTCTTGTACTGATCGTCGACCTGGATGAAGCCGCGATCCAGGTTCACGCCCATGCCCTCGAAGCCGAACCCCTCGACGTTGGCGCGCACGCCCACGGCCATCAGCACGCGATCGGAGGTGACCTGCTTTTCCTGGCCCTCGGCGGTGGTGAACGACGTGGTGACGGTCTTGCCGCTGACCTTGACGCCGGTGGTCTTGGCCCCCAGGTGCAGCGTCATCCCTTTCTTCTTCAGGATGCGGGCCAGCGCCTGCGACACCTCTTCGTCCTCGATGGGCAGCACGCGCGGCATGAACTCGATGACGGTGACCTCGACGCCGAAGGCGTTCCAGAAGTCGGCGAACTCGATGCCGATGGCGCCGGCGCCGATCACCACCATCGACTTGGGCACCTCGGGCAGGACCATGGCCTCGCGGTAGGTGATGATGCGCTCGCCGTCGGCTTCAATGCCGGGCAGCAGCTTGGCGCGCGCCCCGGTGGCCAGGATGATGCGCGGAGAATCCAGCGTGGACGTTCCGGCCTTCGATACAACCTCGACCTTGCCGCGCCCTTTCAGCGACGCGGTGCCGGCGAGGTGGTGAACACCGTACTTGCGAAACAGAAACTCGACGCCGCTGGCCAGCTTGTCGGCCACGCCGCGGCTGCGGGCGATCACCTTGCTCCAGTCGAAGGTGATGGGCCCCGAGATGATCACGCCGTGGTCGCCGGCGTGCTGGGCGGCCCGCATCATCTCGGCCGATTTCAGCAGCGCCTTGGTGGGGATGCACCCCCAGTTCAGGCAGATGCCGCCCGGGCGCTCGCGCTCGATGCAGGCGGTCTTCAATCCCAGCTGGGCGGCCCGGATGGCGGCGACGTACCCGCCCGGTCCGGCGCCAATGACGATCAGATCGTATTTCTCGGCCATGTCCCGCGGCGCTCCCTAAAACGCCAGGGCGATCGGCCGTTCCAAGATCGCGGTGATGGCCTGCAGCAGCTTGGCCCCCAGCGCGCCGTCGATGACCCGGTGATCGCAGGACAGCGTCAGCGACATGCGCTGCCCGATGACGATCTTGTCGCCTTTGACCACCGGCTCTTTGCGGACGGTCCCCACGGCCAGGATCCCCGCCTCGGGCGGATTGATGATGGCGCAGAAGTCCTTGATGCCCAGCATACCCAGGTTCGACACCGAGAAGGTGGCGCCGGTCATCTCCTCGGGGCGCAGCTTGCGTTCACGCGCCCGGCCGGCCAGCTCGCGTGCCTCGTTGGCGATCTGACCCAGGGTCTTGTGGTCGGCGTCGCGAATCACCGGCGTCACCAGGCCGTCCTCGATGGCCACGGCCATGCCCACGTCGACGCGCGCATGTTGAATGATGGCTTCGTCGCCGAAGGAGGCGTTGGCGTCGGGCACGCGGCGCAGAGCCAGCGCGGCGGCCTTGATCACCAGATCGTTCACCGACAGCTTGGCGTTGTGCACCTGGCTGACCTGCTCGCGAAACTCCATGGCCGCGTCCATGTCGACGTCGGCGGTCAGATAGAAGTGCGGGATGGTGGTCTTCGATTCCAGCAGTCGGCGCGCGATTGTTCGCCGCATCATCGACAGCGGCTTCTCGACGTCGTCGCTGGGGACGGGCGCGCCCGGGCGGGCTTCGGCCCGGCGCTCGGGCACCAGCTGGGCGGGCACGGGCGCGGACGGGCGGGGCGCCGCGGCCGGCTTTTCGGCGGGCGTCGGCTCCGGCTCGGCGCTGGTGTCGTTGGCGGGCACGGCGGCCGCGCCGCCGCCGTCCGCGATTGCCTTCACGTCACGCTCGACGATGCGCCCTCCCGGACCGGTGCCAGCGACGGAGCGAAGGTCGATCCCCAGGTCCGTCGCCAGCCGGCGCGCCAGCGGCGAGGCCAGCACCTTGTTGCCCGACGACGCCGACGACGCAGGCGGGGCGGCCGGACGAGCGGCCACAGGCGCCGCGGGACGCGCCGGTGGGGCTGCCGGACGAGCGGCGCCGTTGGCGGCGGGCGTTGCCGGCGCGGCTGCCGCCGGCGGGACCGCGGCGGGCTTCGGCTCGGCGGCCGGCTTGGCCGCCGCAGGGGCCGGGGCGGGCGCTGCCGGCGCGGCCGCCTTCTTGCCACCGCCGGCCGAGCGCGCCTTGGCCTGTTCGACCAGCGCGGTGATGTCTTCACCGGTCTTTCCGATGATGGCGATGGGCGAGCCCACGGGCACCGTGGTCCCGTCGCCGATCAGTCGCTTGAGCAGCACGCCTTCGTCAAAGGCCTCGAAGTCCATGGTGGCCTTGTCGGTCTCGACCTCGGCCAGCAGCTCACCCGGCGCTATCTTGTCGCCCTCGTTCTTGCGCCACTTGCGCAGCACGCCCTCCCGCATGGTGTCGGAGAGCTGGGGCATATCGAGAATCGTGGCCATGACTATCGTACCTGTTCCTTCTTAAGACTCGCTGAAGTTCGACGCGCGAATACGGCGCGCCGCTATTCCAAATACAGCAGGCGCTTGACCGCCGCGACGGTGCGGGCGATGTCGGGAACGCACTGCGCTTCCAGGTGATGGTTGTAAGGCATGGGCATGTCCGCGCCGGTGAGGCGCTCGACGGGAGCGTCCAGGTCGTCGAAGCAGCCCTTGCCGATTCGATAGGCGATCTCGGCGCCGACGCCGTTGAAGGGCCAGCCCTCTTCCACGATCAGGCACCGGCCGGTCTTCTTGACCGACGCCACCAGCAGCTCTTCGTCCAGTGGCCGGATGGTGCGCGGGTCGACGACCTCGACCTCGATCCCCTCGGTGGCCAGCTGCTCGGCCGCGGCCAGCGCCACCTTCACCATCTTGGACCAGCCGATGATGGTGATGTCCTTGCCCTGGCGCTTCACCTCGCCGACGCCCAGCGGAATGGTGTACTCGCCCTCGGGGATCTCACCCTGGTCGCCGTACAGGACCTCGCCTTCGATGAAGACGATCGGGTTGTCGTCGCGGATGGCGCTCTTCAGCAGACCCTTGGCGTCCTTGGGGTTGGCCGGCATGACCACCTTGAGGCCGGGGATGTGCGCCCACAGCGCCTCGGTCGACTGGCTGTGCTGCGCCGCCAGCTGGTGCGCCGAACCGCCCGGACCGCGGAAGACCACCGGCAGCGTGAACTGGCCGCCCGACATCTGGCGGATCTTGGCGGCGTTGTTGATCAGCTGATCGGCCGCCACCAGCGAGAAGTTCCAGGTCATCAGTTCAATGATGGGACGCAACCCCACCATGGCGGCGCCGATGCCGACGCCGACGAAGCCACCTTCTGCGATGGGCGTGTCGACGACCCGCTTCTCGCCGAAGCGAGCCAGCAGACCCTTTGACACCTTGTAGGCCCCGTCATAGTGGCCCACCTCTTCGCCCATGAGGAAAATTCGATCGTCGCGCTCCATCTCCTCGGCCATGGCCTGGTTGAGCGCCTCGCGATAAGCAACCGTCGGCATGTCTTCTCGTCACTCCTTGTACGTGAACTCGCTGAGGCGTTCGAAGGCCAGCTCGGGGCTGTCCTCGGCGAACTGCACTGCCTCTTCGATCTCTTGTTTGACCTGGGTTTCGATGGCCACGATCTCGGCCTCGGGAACGTTCGCCTTCTCCAGCAACGACCGGCCGTAACCGATGGGGTCGCGCTTCTTCCACTCCTCGACCTCTTCCTTGGTGCGGTAGAGGCCGGCGTCGGACATCGAGTGGCCGCGAAACCGGTAGGTGCGGATCTCGATCAGCGTCGGCATCGATTCGTTACGGGCGCGGCGCACGGCCTCGCCCACGCGGTCGCGCACGCGGATGACGTCTTCGCCGTCAAAGCGATCGCGGGCGATGCCATAGCCCAGCGCCTTTTGCGAGACGTCGGTGACCGACAGCGACCGGTAAAGCGGCGTGCCCATCGAGTAAAGGTTGTTCTCGCAGATGAACACCACGGGCAGGCGCCACAGCGCCGCCAGCGCGACCCCCTCGTGGAAGGCGCCCTGCGCCACCGAGCCGTCGCCGAAGAAGCACAGGGTGACGCGTCCGTCGCCGCGGTACTTTGACGCGTAGGCGGTGCCGGCGGCGATCGGGATGTGGCCACCCACAATTCCGTACCCACCAAGAAAATTGCGGGGAGCGTCGAACAGGTGCATCGAGCCGCCCAGCCCCTTCGAGCACCCGGTCTCTTTTCCGTACATCTCGGCGATGATCTGTTTGACCGGCATGCCCTTGGCGTAGGCATGGGCGTGCTCGCGATACGTCGCGATCACGTAGTCGTCGGGCTTCAGGGCCGCAATGGCACCCACGGCCACCGCTTCCTGGCCGATATAAAGATGCAAAAAGCCACCGAATTTCCGAAGTGCGTAAGCCTTTGCCAGCGCCTCTTCCATGCGCCGGATGGCCAGCATCTGGTGGTAGTAGTGGACCAGTTGGGCCTTGTCTACGCTCCGAGCTTTCTCGCGAGGCTCGATGACCTCCCGTTCGATTCGACTCATATCCAGCATGTCTCCTGAATCTTCTCCTGAGGCTGTGCTACCCGGGTTCGGAAGCCGCGAGGATATACCAGGGAAGACTCCACCGCGGGAAATAAACGACCAAAGATCGCCA
>DATLVT010000565.1:0-4740 GCA_035577105.1 Polyangia bacterium | reverse complement strand
GAGGCCAAGATCGGCGCCCACGTCGACTTTTCGGATCTGGAGGCCACCGCGCTGACCGGCAAGGTCGACATCGACGGCTGTCAGGTGGTCAGCGCGCCCGACGCCGTGGCCAAGCTGGCCGAGCCCCGCCCCGTCATCCAGAACGTCGAGGTGCCCAAGCCGCTGGGCGCCGAGGCCGGCGAGACGGAGATCTTGCAGTTCCTGGTCGGCCCCGAGAATCCTGACTTCGTCCCCTACGCCCAGATCTCCCGGCACCTGGTCAACTCGATCATGACCACCGAGGACAACGGGTTCTTCCGGCACCGGGGCTGGGTCTCCTCCGAGTTCAAGAGCGCCCTGCGCCGCAACCTGATGCGCGGCGGATTCCGCATGGGGGCGTCGTCGATCACCATGCAGATGGTGAAGAACGTGCTGCTCAGCCAGGAGAAGACCCTGTCGCGCAAGCTGCAGGAGCTGTTCCTGGTCTGGTACCTCGAGCAGGTGTTGCCCAAGGAACGGATCCTCGAGCTTTACTTCAACGCCATCGAGTTTGGCCCGCGCATCTACGGCATCGGGCCGGCGGCCCGCCATTACTTCGGCAAGCGCGCCTCCGACCTGACGCCGATGGAGGCGGCCTTCTTCTCGTCGATCTTGCCCAGCCCCAAGCGGCGATATATCCAGTACTGCCACGGCACGCTGTTTCCGCCGTGGGAGAAATACGTGCGGCGAATCATGGCCAAGGTCCACGAACGCGGGCGGCTGGACGACGCCGAGTACGCCGAGGCGTCGCAGCAGTCGCTGGTCTTCGACCGCAGCGAGGCGACGTTCACCGAGAAACAGTGTCTGGAATGGGTGAAGAAGATGACGTCGCGACCAGAGCCGGAGCCGCCCCCCGACCTGGACGCCGACAGCGACAGCGGCGAGACCGTCGATCTACGGGGGAGCGACCGGCGCCGCACCCATCGTCCGCCCGCCGGCCAGCGCGGCGGCGAGCGGCACACCACGGCCAGTCAGCTCGCCCGCACCGGCAAGGGCAATCGTTCGGCGCGAGCGCGCTGACGGCGCGGGCGCGGGTGATTTCACCGTGAAGGCGAAGGCATTGGACCTCATCGACCGCGATCCGGCGCTGGCCTGCCAGGTGCTGGCGCCGCTGCTGCTGCCCGAGCGGCGGGAGCGCATCGAGCTGGCCATCGGCCAGCGGCTGGGCGGCCTGCGGGTGGCCATTGAGAACCTGCACGATCCGCACAACGGGGCGGCCGTGCTGCGCAGCGCGGAGGCGTTCGGCGTCCAGCGCGTTGACGTCATCGAAAGCGTCGAGCCGTTTCGTTTCTCGCCGGTGGTGTCGCAGGGCTGCGAGAAATGGCTGGACATCGTTCGCCACAGGACGCACCAGGCGGCGGTGGCGGCGTTGCGCGCCGACGGCTTCGTGATCTACGCGGCCGTGCCCGGCGCGGCGGTGACGGTGGACGAGCTCGATTTCGCACGGCGGGCCGCCATCCTGGTCGGCAACGAACACGAGGGGCTCAGCCAGTCGGCCATCGACGACGCGGAGGTGCGCTTTTCCATTCCCATGCCGGGCATGACGCGCAGCCTGAACCTGTCGGTGGCGGCGGCCCTGGTGACCGAGCGGGCCGCGGCCCGGCGGCGGGCCACCCTGGGTCAGCCCGGGGATCTGGACGAGGCGACGCAGCTGAAACTGCGGGCGCGGTTTTACGCGGCGTCGGTGCGCGGCGCCGAGGCCGTACTGGCGCGTTACGGATCGTCGGAGCGCCCGCCGCTTTCTTGAATGGCCGGCCGCCCGGGATAGACTGACAAGATGAGCGCCGGCCCCTCGTTGCAAGATCGCGATCCGCGGCGCGGTGGCAGCGGCCGCAAGCGCGCGTCGACGGGGAAAAGCGGTCGTGTCTCGCGGGGCGGCGGCAGGCGGGGCGGGGGGCTGCTGGGCTTCGTCAAGCTGGTGTTGCTGGCCGGCGTGGCCTGCAGCTTTGTCGGCGTGGCGGTCCTGGTGGGGATGTTCTCCTATTACGGCGCTGATCCGCGCCTGCCCACGCTGAAGGCCCTGGGCGATTACCACCCCAAGCAGGTGACCCGCATCGTCGATCGCAACGGCGCGCCGGTGGGCGAGCTGGGCGTGGAAAAGAGAACGGTGGTGCCCTACGCCTCGATCCCGAAGGTGCTAATCAACGCCGTGGTCTCGGCCGAGGACGCCGAGTACTTCCAGCATGCCGGCCTGAACTATCGAGGGATGGTCCGTGCCTTCATCGAGAACGTGCTGCGCGGGCGGACGGCCCAGGGCGGATCGACCATCACGCAGCAGGTGGTCAAGACGATCCTGCTGTCGCCGGAGCGGACCATGCGCCGCAAGGTGCAGGAGATCATCCTGGCCCGCCAGCTCTCGCAGAAGCTGTCCAAGGAAGAGGTCCTCACCCTTTACCTGAACCAGATCTATTACGGGCACGGCCGGTACGGCTGCGAGGAGGCCTCCCGGTATTTCTTCGGCAAATCGGTGCGCGACATCGACACCGCCGAGGCGGCGCTGCTGGCCGGCCTGCCGCAAAGCCCCGAGCGGCTGTCGCCGCGCAAGCACCCCGAGGCGGCCAAGACCCGCCAGCGTTACGTGCTGGGCCGCATGGTCGAGAACGGATTTCTCGAGCGCGCCGCCGCCGAGAAGCTGGCCGCCGAGCCCATACGGCTGGCCCGCGAGACCAGCGCGGCGCGCGGCATGGCCAGCGAGGCGGTCGACACCGTCGGGCGTTTCCTGGCCGAGCGGGGCGCGGGGGGCGAGCAGGGGACCACGGTCGAGACGACGCTGGACGCCCATCTGCAGGAGCTGGCGCGCCAGTCGCTGGAGCGGGGCCTGGAAGATCTGGACGCCCGGCAGGGATTTCGCGGGCCGACCGGACACCTGGCCGGCAAGGCGCTGGAGAAGCAGCAGGTCGAGCTGCGCAAGGCCCACCCCGGCGCGCTGAAAGACGGACAGATCATCGAAGGGATCGTCACGCGCGCCGAGAAGGACGCCGTGGCCGGCAAGCCGGGCAAGCTGTTCGTCCAGGTGGGCGCCGGCGAAGGGTTCGTCGATCTGTCGCTGGAGCCTCGTTATGCCAAGGGACCGAAGCCGTTGATTGACCGGTTCGTGCCCGGTGATCTGGTGCGCGTGCGCGCCGCCGGCGAACGTCCGCACAGCGAGGGGGGACCGCAGGCCCTGGCCCTGGAGCTGGGACCGCAGGCGGCGATGGTGGTCCTGGATCCGCAGACGCGGCAGATCCTGGCGCTGGTGGGCGGATATGATTTTCACCCGGGCGGCTTTGATCGCTCGCAGGCGGCGCACCGCCAGCCGGGGTCGGCGTTCAAGCCGTTCGTCTATGCCACCGCCATCGATCAGAAGAAGATCACCGCCGCCACGTTGATCAACGATTCGCCCGAGGTCTACGAGCTGTGGAAGCCGCAGAACTACGAGAAGGAAGAGTTCCGCGGCCCCATCCGCGTGCGCACTGCGCTGGCCCATTCCATCAACACGGTGGCCATCAAGGTTTTGTCCGACGTCGGCATCCCCAGCGTGCGCACGCTGGCCGCCAGCGCCGGGATCACCTCGCCGATGCCGGAGGACCTGGGGTTGGCCATGGCCCTGGGGGCGATGACGGTGACGCCGCTGGAGCTGGCCAACGCCTACGCGGTCTTCCCCAGCGGCGGCCAGCGCGGCGAACCAGCGCTGGTGCGGTCAGTGGGCGGGCAGCCGGTCGACGTCAAACCGCTGGAGCCGGCTCTGAAGCCCGAGGTGGCGTACGTGATGGTGTCGCTGTTGCGCAGCGTGATCGACGAGGGCACGGCGCGGGCGGCGGCGGGCAAGCTACGCCGTCCGGCAGCCGGCAAGACCGGCACGTCCAACGGTCAGCGCGACGCCTGGTTCGTCGGATTCACCCCCGACCTGCTGTGCGCCGTGTGGGTCGGGTTCGACGACATGCACAAGCTGGGGCGCGGCGAGGCGGGCGCCAAGACGGCGCTGCCCATCTGGCTGGACTTCATGACCAAGGCCCTGGTCGGCCGCCCCACGCGCGATTTCGTGCAGCCGCCCGGCGTGGTCATCCAGCGCATCGACAAGACGTCGGGCCTGCTGCCCGCCGCCGGCCAGGAGTCGAGCACGCTGGACGAGGTCTTCCTGCTGGAGACCGCCCCCACCGAGCAGGCCCCCGTCGCCGGCGCCGAGACCAGCGCCGACAAGCTGCTGCTCGATCAGTGAAGAAGCGCCCACAAGGTGCTTGCTGGCCCTCCCGCAGGTTCGCTGCGCTCACCGCAGGCCCAGGCAGACGTTGCTGATCGTTCCGTGAAAATCGACGTTCGGATCCTCGCCCACGCAGACGCTGGTTCCGATGCGCAGCATCGGCAGCTTCATCCCCAACGTCTGATGGAGGGTGGCGGCGCCGGCGAGCCTGCCGTCAATCTTCAGCTGCACAAAACCGGTCGCGTCTCGGCTTATCACGATGTCATGCGGGTGGTCGTCATTGAGCGGCGCGCTCTTGCTGGTGACGGAGGCGTCGCCCATCACCGGGTCGGCGATCTCGAAATAGAGCGCCTGGTTCACCAGCTGCAGGTCCCAGAAGGTGCCGAGGGTGCATTGCGCCCGCTGGTTGAGGAGAGCGATGACACCGTCGGGCTGGCGCGTCTGCAGCGTAAATAGAATGTAAAACTCGCCCCCGTAGGCAAAGGAAAGGTCGTTGAGGCACGCGCCGCTGTCCGGAGGCGGACCGCCGTCGGGAGAGGGAC
>DATLVT010000564.1:0-16669 GCA_035577105.1 Polyangia bacterium | reverse complement strand
CCTGATCCCCGAGCAGACCCGCCGCCAGCTGCTGACCGAGCCCCGATTCAAGAACGCCGCCTCGCTGAGCCGCATGGCCGCCTCGCTGGACGTCAGCCAGGGGCTGTCGGCCACCTTGCTGGGCGACATGGGCAGCGCCGCCGACGCCCAGGCCCTGGCCGGCCAGGTGACGGACAGCCTGCGCGACGCCAAGAAAAATCCCGAGGTGTTGATGCTGGGCCTGGGACCCTATCTGGACGGCGTCACCGCCCAGGCGGCCGCCACGTCGTTCGAGATCCACGCCACGCTGACCGACGCGCAGGTGAAAGATCTCCTGGGCCGCGCCGCCGCCTATCTCAAGCTGGCGCGCCAGGGATTGGTCCCCGGTTTTCGCCGCCCCTGATCGCCTGAGCCGCTCGCCGCCGCCTAGATGGATTGCGGCCGGCGCGGGCCATAGTCGGGGTTGACCGAGAAGCGGTGGCGGGCGCGGATGAACCGCACCGTGCCCGAGCGCGAACGCATCACCACCGAATGGGTCTCGGCGCCGGTCCCGGTGAAGCGCACCCCGCGTAGCAGAAAGCCGTCGGTGACGCCGGTGGCGGCGAACATCACGTCGCCGCTGGCCAGCTGATCGATGGAGAACACCTGGTCCGGATCGACGCCCATGGCGATGGTGCGGGCGCGCTCTGCGTCGTTGCGCGGACGCAAGATCCCTTGCATGTCGCCGCCCACGCAGCGCAACGCCGCCGCCGCCAGCACGCCTTCGGGCGCGCCGCCCGTGCCCAGCAGAACGTCGACGCCCGTCGACGGATCAGCGGTGGCGATGGCGCCCCCCACGTCACCGTCGGAGATGAGGCGGATGCGCACGCCGGCCCGGCGCACCTCTTCGATCAGCGCCGTGTGGCGCGGGCGATCCAGGATCACCGCGGTCAGGTCGCTGACCGGCACGCTCTTGGCCCTGGCGATGGCCACCAGGTTGGCGGTGGCGCTCTTGCGGATGTCGATGACGCCGGCGCCGATGGGGCCGACGGCGATCTTCTCCATATAGGTGTCGGGGGCGTTCAGGAACTGGCCGTGCTCGGCCATGGCCACCACCGCCAGCGCGTCGTTGATGCCGTTGGCGCACAGGTTGGTGCCCTCCAGGGGGTCGACGGCGATGTCGATCTGGGGCGAATTGGGATCTCCGTCGCCCAGCTTTTCCCCGATGTACAGCATGGGCGCCTCGTCGCGCTCCCCCTCGCCGATCACCACGGTGCCGTCGATGTGCATGTACTCGAAGGTCTTGCGCATCGCCTCGGTGGCGGCCTGATCCGCGTTGTTGCGATCGCCAAGACCGACGAAACGGGCCGCGGCCAGGGCCGCCGCCTCGGTCACCCGCACCACCTCCAGGGCCAGATTGCGATCCATTGTCGTCCTTCGTAACACCGCCTTCGGCAGCGAACAAATATCGACGGTCGGGCGCTTGGGTCGACCCTTACATCGGAGGCCTTGGTCCCACAGCAGGCCAGGCGACCCCGCACAAACACTAAAGCCCCCGCCCGGATTCGACGAGGTGAGGATCCGCGACGCCACCGCGCCGTCCTCTCTAAACGTCTTTTTGCGGCAATAGCGACCAGGGGAATCTATGGATCGACTCTTTCGCGCGCTGGGTTTGATGGGCTGTGCAGCGGTTCTGCTGAACACCGGATGTGGCAAGAGCAAGAGCTCTACTCCCACCGGAACCGGCGCCGCCGACCAGGCGCTGCACATGACGTCGACGCCGGTTGACTACACCCAGGTGGGCGAGGATCTGAAATACCAGGCCGTCCTGTCCAAGCCGGGCGCCGCCACCTGGGCGCTGATGGCCGGCCCCCAGGGCGCCAAGATCGATCAGAACGGAACGGTGACCTGGACGCCGGCCCCTGATCAAGGCGGCGAACACGACATCGCCCTGCGCGCCGTGCTGGCCGGGGAAAGCGTCGAACAGACCGTGCACATCACGGCGGCCTCGACGATCACGGAGGCCAGCACCCAGGTCGATCCAGGCAGCCCCAACGGCGCGCTGGTCACCGTCGATGCGCCGCTGTCGTCGATCCAGGGGACCTCGGTTCAGATCGCGCCGGGCGCGCTGCCGCCGGGCGGCTCCGTGGCCGTCACCATCTCGTCGATGCAGAACGCGCCGGTGCCGACGGCGTCCATCATCGCCGGGCTGTCGCCGACCGAGCTGCGCCCCGTTGACCTGGGCCCGCCCGGCCTGGCCTTTCAGGTGCCGGTCACCGTGCACCTGCCGGTCACGGCCGCCGTCCTCAAGAAGGGTCGACCGGAGATTCAGACCTACGACTTCACCACCGGTCGGTGGGAGAAGATCAAGGTCATCTCCGTCGACACGCACAACGGCTTCGTGGTCGGCGAGATCAGACATTTCTCGCCCTACGTGGTGACGCCGCCCTCGAATGTCTTCAACCTGCAGCTGGGCCTGGGCGCCAGTGGCTCGGCCTGCGCCAGCGCGCTGCTGGTGCGGCCGGCGCTGGCCGTCGCCTTCGATCAGATTCCGGCGTCGTCGGTGAACGGCTATCAAGGCAAGGGGACGACGGCGGCCGCCGCGCTGGCTGGACTGGCCGTGGGCGAGGCGTTGCAGGTCTATACCCGGGTGAAGGTGCAGTCCGTGGGCGCCACCGGCGAGCAGCGCGGATGGGTGCTGGCCTCGGCCTCGCGCTTGCCCACCGGCAAGATCAAGGTGAACGTCACCAGCGACAGCCACGGCAGCGCGTTTCTGACCACGCCGCCCGAGCTGGACGCCACCGATCCCGAACTGCTCGCCTGGCTCAGCGGCGGCCGCGTCGATCTGGTGTTCGGGGGTCTCGGCTCCCTGGCCAGCGGCGCCATCGCCGACGCCGACGTCTCGCTGTACGCCGTGCTGGCCAGCGACGCCGACCATCTTCCGCCCCAGAGCGCCAACGCCTTCGGCACCGATCAAGTGACGCAGTCGACGCTGATGCCGATGACCGACGTCGACGACGATTGCGACGGCGCGCCCAACCAGTGGGATCCGGCACCGCAGGGCGCGCCGCCCCCCCTGCTGACCGGCCTGCCGCCCGGCCCCGTGCACGTCGCCGTGGGCAGCCCGGCAACATTCAAGGTGGCCGCCAACCAGACCGGGGTGACCTTCACCTGGGCGGCCAGCGATCCATCGGTGGCGGTGACCAGCGCCATGGGCGGCACCGTCGCCGCCGCCACCCCCGCCATCGCCGGTCTCTTCCACATCGACGTGGTGGGCTCGAACGGCACCAGTTCGTCGCGCATGAGCTGGGATCTGATCGCCGAGCCGCCGTCCGTGCAGGCCGCCAACACCCCGCCCCGGGTGGCCATCGGCGCCAGCGCCATGACCGTGCGCGCCGGCGAGCGCGTGGTGCTGAACGCCTACGGCAAGGACGCCGAGCAGGCGCAGCTGACGTTTGCCTGGTTCACCGACGACGCCAGCACGCTGTCGGCGCAGCTGGGCAGCAGCGTGGTCTTCGCCGCGGCGACGCCGGGCGATTACAAGATCGGCTGCATCGCCAACGACGGCATCGCCAGTTCGGCGCCGGCGGTGGTGGTGATATCGGTGATCTCGTCCACGGCCAATCGGCCCCCCGGCCCGCCCGTGGTGACTCCCACCAGCGTGGTCTTGCAACACGACCCCGGCGTCGCGGTCACCCTGATGTTGCAGGCCAGCGCCAGCGATCCCGACGGCGACGCCGTGACCTACGACTTCGCGCCCGATCGCTTCACGCCGCCCACCTTCACGCTGACCAAGGACGGCGCCGTGGCCTCGTTCGCCACCACGCAGGACGGTCTCTATCTCTTCTATGTCACCGCGCAGGACAGCCACGGGGTGACCGGCGCCTGGACGCCGGTGAAGATCCAGGTGATGCCCAAGCTGACGGCCATGCCCGTCGACGCCGACAAGGACGGTTACCCCGCCGGCATCGACTGCAATGACAACGACCCCACGGTCTTCCCGGGGGCCAAGGAAATCTGCGGCGACGCCGTCGACCAGAATTGCGACGGGCGCGATCTGGGCGCCGCCGACTGCGACGCCGACGGCGATCGCTTCACCACCAACCAGGGTGACTGCGACGACCACAACCCGACCATCAGCCCGGGAGCGATCGAACGCTGCGACGGCATCGACAACAACTGCAACGGCAAGGTCGACGAAGGGTTCGGGCTGGGCACCGACTGCTCGGCCGGCACCGGCGCCTGCCGCGTGGCAGCCACCACCATCTGCAACGCCAGCTTCAACGGTGTGGTCTGCGGCGGCAAGCCCGGCCAGCCGCAACCGGAGACCTGCGACGGCGTCGACAATGACTGCAACGGGCAGATCGACGACGTGTCCGACAGCGCCGGCGGCGACGTCAACAACTGCGGTGGCTGCAACGTTCGCTGCAAGGCGCCCGCGAACAGCGTGGCCGCCTGTCTGCGCGGCGGCTGCACGTCGACCTGCGCCCCCGGCTGGGTCGACACCGACCACAACCCCGACAACGGCTGCGAATGCCAGGTCAGCAACGGCGGCGTCGAGATCTGCGACGGCGTCGACAACGATTGCAACGGCAGCATCGACGACGGCGGCGGGGCCGTCTTCTATGACGGTCCGGCGGGATCGCTGGGCATCGGCATCTGCCGGTCTGGCGCCCGCAGCTGTCAGGGCGGCCAGCCGGTCACGCTGCGCGCCCAGCAGCTGCCGATGCCCGAGATCTGCGACGGCCTGGACAACGACTGCAACGGCACCGTCGACGACGGCTTCGATCTGACCAAGGACCCCCGCAACTGCGGCGGCTGCGGCATCGTCTGCGCCGACGGCAAGTGCGACGAGGGCAAGTGCACGGGCGGCGTGATCGGGCCCACGGGCGACGGCGGCGTTGTCGACAGCGGCGCGGACGCCGGCGCGGGCCCCGGGCCGGGGACGTTCGTCATATGCAACGGCGCCACCGGTTCGTTCTGCACGGATCTGTCGTGGGACCCGGCCAACTGCGGCGCTTGCGGCAGGACCTGCCCGTCGGGCATGTCCTGCGGCGGCGGCGTCTGCGTGGATCCGGCCAGCACCTGCCCGCTGCCCAAGGTGCTCTGTAAAGACAGCGTCGACCCCGCCAAGACCTACTGCACCGACCCGATGGTCGACCCCGGCAACTGCGGCAACTGCGGCAATCGCTGCGCCAGCGGTTACTGCCAGAACGGTGTTTGCCAGGCCGGTCCCGCCGGCACCGGCGACGGCGGCGTGCCCATCGCAGACGGCGGCAGCACGTCGCTGCCCACCTGCGATCCGACGCATCCAAACGTCTGCCCGCTCCCCAGCGGCGGCGGGTACTGCACCAACTTCATGTCGGACCCCGGCAACTGCGGCGGTTGCGCCAAGGCTTGTTCGGCCGGTCTGGCCTGCAACGCCGGGCTGTGCAGCGGCGGGGCGATGGCCTGCGTGGCGCCGCTCAGCTCGTGCGGCACCAGCTGCACGTCGTTCGGCGACGACCCGGCCAACTGCGGCAACTGCGGCAACAGCTGTCCAGGCGGCGTCTGCCAGGCCGCCCTTTGCGCCTCTGCCGGCGCCGGAAAATTCGGCGATCCCTGCAGCAGCAACACCAATTGCGGTGCCGGCATGATGTGCATGGACATGGCTCGCTTTGGCTGGCCGGGCGGTTTCTGTTCCACGCCCTGCGACGCCAGCCGTCCCTGCGTCAACGGTCAGTCCTGCGTCGTGGTCGCCGCCGACAGCGGCGGCTTTGGAACCTGCCGTCCCCGGTGCGGCACCGACGCCGATTGCGGCGGCGCCGGCCGCGGATACCTGTGCAGCAGCGGCACCTGCGGCCCGGACTGTCGCACGGCCCCCATGTCCTGCCTCAAGGGCCAGGTCTGCGACGCCGGCGGACACTGCGTCCCCGGAGCCGGCGGCACCACCGGCTGCAGCCCGCCGATGGCGACGTGCATGACCGCGACGCAGTCGCCGTTCTGCACCGACCTGTCCAAGGATCCCGGCAACTGCGGCGTCTGCGGCAAGGTCTGCCCGGCCGGCACCGTCTGCAACGCGGGCCTCTGTCAGACCAGCAGCGGCGGCGGCAGCTTCTCCGGGATGGCGGCCTGCCAGGGCACCAACGGCGCGCCCGTGTGCACGAACATCTACAACGACTCGATGAACTGCGGCGCGTGCGGCGTGACCTGCCAGGGCGGCACGTACTGCCAGGGCGGCATCTGCGCGGCGCCGCCCACCTGCCCGGCCACGAACATGCTTTGCGGCGACGCCGCCAGCGGCAAGCGCTATTGCACCGACGTCACTGTCGATTCAGCGAACTGCGGGATGTGCGGCGTGGTCTGCCAGGGCGGGACCTACTGTCAGGGCGGGACCTGCGTGCCCGGCAACCCGACGACGACCTGCCAGCCTCCCTACAAGACGTGCAGCGATCCGACGGGGAAGATGATCTGCCTGCGCGTGGACAGCGATCCCTCGAACTGCGGCGGGTGCGGCGTCCAGTGCCCGGCCGGGTCGTACTGCCAGAACTACACCTGCATGACCGGCGGCACCACGGCCTCCGACGGCGGGACCACGCAGCCGCCGAGCTGCACCGACCCGATGACCAAGCCGTGCCCGAACGCCACCGGCACCGGCTATTACTGCGCCTTCGTCGTGGGCGACCCCTCCAACTGCGGGGGTTGTGGCTTTGTCTGCCCCAGCGGCGTTTGCCAGAACTACGCCTGCGTGCCGGCCGGCTCCGACGGTGGAGCGCCCATCAATTGCCCCGCCCCGTCCAAGCCCTGCCTCAATCGCGACAATACGATGTTCTGCGCTGACGTCAGCTCTGACTCCAACAACTGTGGCGGTTGCGGCTCTGTCTGCCAGTCGGGCACGTACTGCTTGAACTATGCCTGCACCGGCGCGCCGCCGCCCGACGGGGGCGTCACCTGCAACGCCCCGCTCTTTCCCTGCAAGGACCCGGCGGGCAACTTTGCCTGCGTCGACCGGAGCTATGACAGCGCCAACTGCGGGGCCTGTGGCAATGTGTGCCCCGCAAATGCGAAGTGCACGAACGCGCAGTGCGTGGTCGTTCAGTAACCGCTCGTCGGCCGGCCGATTGACGCGCGGCCGCTGGCGGGCAACCGCCACCATTCCCGGCAGATAGAACCGGCGTCGCCGCCGGACGCCTGTTCGTCGACGGACATGGCACACTAGGGGGTGATCTTCGCCGATTATGCCCAGCGGTGGCGGTCCGCGTTGCGCGGGCAGGCCGCCCTCTTTGACTTTGGCTCGGTCACCGAAAACGGGCAGCTCTATCCCTTGCTGGCGGCGACCGTGCCGGGGTCCTCCCCGCTGATCATCACCGCCGGATTTCATGGCGACGAGCCGGCCGGGCCGCTGACCCTCCTGGCCCACGGGCCGGAGATCGTCCGCTATGCGCAGGCCCGCGGCGTCGGTCTGCGCATCTACCCGTGCATCAACCCGTCTGGATTCGAAGCCCACACCCGCTATAACGCCTCGGGGGAGCGGCCCAACAACGACCTGCTCCGGTATGAAGTGGCGCCCGGCGTCTGGAAGGGCGAACTGGCCCCCGGCGAACCGTTCCTGCGTTTCGCCCCCACCGAGGTGGTGCCCAAGGAGACGGCCGCCCTGGCGCGCGAGCTGGCGGCGCTGCCGACGCCGGCCGCCTCGCTGGATCTGCATCAGGACAACTTCATTCACGGGTCGGTGTTTTACGCGTACGTCTTCGGCGATCTGGCCGCCTATCGCCCGCTGCTGGCCCGCTGCGGGGCGATGGTTCCGGTGCTGCGCAGCTGCCTGGTGGACTCGGGGCACGAACCGGGGACGGACGTCCACGCCGACGCCGAGGGCTTCATCGCGTGCAACGACGGCAGCATCACCGACTATTATTTTCGCCGCGGCTGCCCGTACACCGCCGCGATCGAAACCACCACCGAAACGCCGCCCGCCGAGGCCGACGCCATCAACCTGATCTGGATCTACGGATTCATCGATCTGCTGGCGGGGGCGGTCCCGGCGCCACCGATCGTCCCCGACAAATCCTCCGCGACCTAACCATCGGACCCCTGCCGGGTCTCGATTGTCCACGGGGGATGTGGGCGGTGTTGAAGGTTTCGGGTTCCACCGCCTGTTGCCCAGGCGACCAGGAACATTATCCGGGCTGCTTACGACTGATCTGACTCAACCCCGAAAGGCTAGGACATGAAACACCCGGCGTGTGACCCGATCGTTCGTTTGTCTCTCGGCGTGCTCTTCGCCGTCGCCGCGTGCGGCAAGTCCAGCAGCACCCCCGGCGCCGGCAGTGGCACGGGTGGCCAAGGAGGGGGCGGCGGCGGAGGCGGCGGCATCTCCGGGACGGCCACTGGTTGCTCCAACAACCAGGTCACGATCGTTTTCTCGCCGATGTACTCCGCCTTCGACGGTGTCCATCACTTCCAGATTCCCGCGGTGGTCAGCGGCATTGATCCCGACGCCGTCAAATGGAGCGCCTCCGACCCGTCGATGGTCGACATCGCCGCTGACGACACCACCGGCGGTGCCATGATCACCGTCCAGAAGGCCGGCGAGGTCTCCATCATCGCCACCGCCGGCAACCTGTGCGGCGCGTCGAAGCTGACCATCACCGCCGCCACCACCGACGACTGGGAGGCGGGCAGCGCGCGTTACAACGACGGCGTGGTCATCACCCGCCCTCCTCGCGGCGGCTTCGACGGTGGCACCAATGGCGACGCTGGCGACGCGGCCTCGCCGCGCGAGGCGGCCTGCACCAACTGCCATGGCGACAACGCCACCTTGCTTCAGTACAAGACCGTGCAGCACACGCCCGAACAGGCCGGCGGCTTCAGCGACGCCGAGCTGAAGAACATCTTCATGAACGGCATGGTGCCGATGGGCGGCTATTTCGACACCATGATCGTCCCCTATGCCACCTGGCAGACCTTCCACAAATGGCAGATGACCGACGATGAGGCCAAGGGGATCATCGTCTATCTGCGGTCGCTCACGCCCAGCAAGCAGACCGGCTCCGGCAACTTCGGCGGTCGGTTCGACGGTGGCTTCCCGGAGCGTACGCCCCGAGACGGCGGCGGTCGCGAGGGCGGCGGTCGTGAAGGGGGCGGTCGACCCGAGACCGGCAACACCACCGACGTCGCCGCCGACGTGGCCAGCGACTGACATCCTGATAGTCTGCAGTCTGTCGTCTCCATGAAGTGTTGCGCCGCGGCCATCATCGCCCTTGCTCTTGCGGGGGGCGGTTGTGGCCGCTCCAAGCCGGCGGCCGCGCCGGCCGACGGTGACGGCGTCGGCAACCCAGGCGATCCAGACGGCGGCCTGGGCGCCGGCGACACCGGCGACGACACAGCCTCCGGCGAGGTTCCTCCCCTGGTCTTGCCGCCGGAATGCGCCGACGCCGCCCAGCCGCCCACCACGTTGGTCTGCACCGGCCTTTACGCCGACATCGTCGGCAAACAGCTGGCCCCCGGCGTCGCGGCCTACGCGCCGGCCGTGCCGCTGTGGTCGGACGGCGCCGAAAAACAGCGCTGGATCAGCTTGCCCGCGGGCAGCACGATCGACAACGCCGATCCCAACGAATGGAAGTTTCCCGTGGGGACCAAGGTCTGGAAGGAATTCTCACGCGACGGCCGTCGCGTCGAGACCCGCCTGTGGCAAAAGCTCCGCGACAACTACTGGGTCAACGCCACCTACGCCTGGAACGACGACGAATCGGCGGCGATGAAATCGGCGGGCGGTGACATTCCCTTCGGCAGCGACGGGGACACCTATCACATCCCCACCAACGACGAATGCGAGAAGTGTCACCGCGGTCGCACCGACCGCCTGCTGGGTTTCGAACAGATCGGCCTGGGATTGCCCGGCGCCACCGGCCTGACGCTGGGCGCGCTGGTCGCCGCCGGCCGCCTGACCACGCCACCCGCCACGACGGAGATGGTCATCGGTGACGACGGAACCGGCGTCGCCGCGCCGGCGCTGGCCTGGCTGCATTCGAACTGCGGGACCACCTGCCACAACGGAAACTCCAACGCCTCCGCCTACGGCAGCGGTCTGCGCATGCGCCTCGACGCGACCATGCTGGACGGCCGTTCGTCGGCTGGCTTCGACACGCTGCGGACGGCCGTCGGCGTGATGGTGAACGCGCCCAACTGGAAAGGGCAGACCCGCATCGTCCCCGGCGATCCCGACAAGAGCCTGCTTTACCACCTCATCACCCACCGCGGGACCGGGGACCAGATGCCGCCCATCGCCAGCCGCCTCGTCGACCAGGACCACACCCCGCTGGTCCAGGCGTGGATCAGCCAGATGCCGCCGGCCCCGGCGCCCTCTCCCGATGGCGGCGTCGACGCGCCGGACGAGGTCAGCGATGGCGCGACCGCTGCTCCCGATCCCGACGCCAGCGACGAAGCGCTCGGCCCGCTGGACGGCGCCGACGCCGCCGACGAGGCGCCCTCCGGCCTTCCCTGAGCCGGTCGCTCTATAATGCGCAGCAGCCATGTTGCGCAGCCACCGACGTCTCCCGCGTCCCCGCCGGCGCGAGCCGCTGGTTCGCGCTCTTCGCTTCTTGTGGACGCTGCCCACCAATGTGCTGGGACACCTGGCCGGCCTGCTGGTCAGCGGCCGTCCCGGGCGACCCGTGAAAGGGCCGGCCGCCGCTGGCTGGCTGTATCCGATTCGCCCCGGCCTTGGCCTCGATTGGGTAGGGGCGGTGACGCTGGGCCACGCCATCCTGTATCGGCCCGGTTTTCTGGACGCCGGCACGCCGCGCGCGCGTTTGACCCTGGCCCACGAACTGGCCCACACCCGCCAGCACGACTGCCTGGGGCCCTTCTATCTGCCGCTGCACATCCTGGCCCAGACCGTCAGCGCCCTCATCTCGCTGGCCCGAGGCGGCCGGCCGCGCCTCAGCCGGGTGCACGACCACAATCCACTGGAACAGACGTTTATCTGTCTGTCAGCCGGGGCGGTGGACGAATCGCTCTTTGACTGGACGGACCTCGAGACCTATCTGGCGACGTTCGGTGTCTAGCGCAACACCGCGAGCACAGGCGCCGAAGCGCTTCGTTCAGCGCCGGTACACGATGACGTTGTGGTAACGCCCCTCGGCCGCGTTGGGGTTCTCGTAGACGTGGCGCTGGTCGGCGGGAAACACCAGCGAATCGCCGATGCCCAGCAGGTAGCTCTCCGGGCCCACGGTCATGCGCAGCGAGCCGCTGATCACCGTGACCAGCTCGCGCGTCCCCGGGCTGTGGGGTTCCGATGCATGGTTGGCGTGTCCGGCCAGCCGCAGCTCGTACGCCTCCACGCCCTGACCGGCGCCGGAACGCGCCAGGGGACGACTCTCGAATTTCCCGTCGGGCGACCGCAGCACCTGCGCTTCCCCGCGGCGCAAGAGCGAGACGTTGTCCCGGTCGTTGCCCAGCAATTCAGCGAAGGGAATGCCCAGCCCCACCGCCACCTTCCACAGCACGCTCAGCGACGGGTTGGTCTTGCAGGTCTCGATCTGCGACAGGGCCGCTCGACTGACCCCGGAGGCTTGCGCCAGCTCGTCCAGCGACAGACCCAGGACGCGGCGCCGTTCCTTCAGGTTGTCGGCGACCCGGCGGCCCAGGTCGGCCGCCCCGGCGTCGTCGCCTGGTGACGACGAGATCGACCGCCGTCCTCGCGGGGCCGCCGAAGCCGGTGTCGTCGAGGTCCGCGCCATGTCGGCGCGCAGATTATCACGCGCCGTCCGCCCTTGTCTTTTTCGATGGAGGGACGTCCAGCGCTGAGGCGGTCACGGACCGTTCAGCCAGGGCTTGCCGGCCAGGGTGTCTTTGATGTGACTGACCTGCTGCATGGTGGTGAAGTCGTACCAACCGCCCGTGAAAAACCAGGCCGCGCAGCCGAACTCGTCGTTGGGTACGTACGGCTTGCCGGTCTGCGCCCCCAAGCCTTTGATGTAAGTGGCCCACCCTTCGAAACAGACCCGCTGCAGACCCAGCGCATAGTCGACGGCATAGGCCGTGCTCTCACGCATCATCGGCCACGAGGACTGGTGGTACTGCCAGGTGATTCCGAACAGGCTGAAGACCTGGGCGCACTCCTGGCCGTTGGCCCCGGCCCGGATCGGTCCTCCCATCGGACAGAGGCTGGTGTTGCTGGTCCATGCCGACAGCTCGCCCTGGTGCCACTGGTTGTGCTGATAGGCGTCGGCGCGCACGAAATCCTCGTCGAACCCCCACTTGCAGGCCGCCCACTGCAGGATCTCGTCAGTGGTGCCGGCAAAATCGCCGGTCAAGCGTTTGCCCATGGGGAGGGCGGCGTTGTCGAAGCCGCGCCCGCTGCCGAAGGGGCTGACCTTCGCCAGCTGGGCCGCCGTGGGGGCCACCTTGTTGTAAGGCGCATTGTCCGGCCTCACCTCATGTCCGGTCCGCCGCACGCGCGCCGCGCAGGTGGACTCATCGGGCAGCGGCTTGCCGGCTGGAATGCGGGCAAAGTAGATGGCCGGCCCGGGGACCTCGACCGCGCCGTCCGATGGCAAGACCGCGCCGTCGTCGGTGGGCAAACCGCCGTCGTCGGCCGGGCCCAGATCAAAAGCACCGTCGCCCAGTGGTTCGGCGTCGACCGCGCCCGGGTCGTCGACCAGCAGGCCCACCCGGTGTTCGGTGGTGCACGACGCCGCGCCCAGCAGGCTGGCCAGCAGCGCTGTTTTCTGCGGGATTCGCCGGGCATATCCCGTGAAAAGTCCGGTCATGGCAACCCACCCATGATACGCCCCTCGATGCCCAGCAGCACGGATGGCCGGAAACGCGACGGCTCATAGACCGCCACCCCGCCCGCCGTGCCGTTTTCATGATCGACCACATAACGCGTCCGGTTGAGGCTGACGTCGCCCGTGACGGCCAGAAACGCGACCAGCGATCGGCTGAGGTCGGCGTCGGCGCGCAGCGCCGCCCGGGCGAATGGCGACTGCGCCCAGTACGGCGGATCAAGCCGAACCACGACTTGCCCTTCACCCAGCGTGGGCTTGACCGACAGGACGTCCAGCCCCAGTCCCAGGCCGCCCCGCAGCGCCAGCCACCGCCCCAGCCGCCATCCCGGCATCGCCACCAGCGCCGCCGAGCCGCCGCGCAGCTGCAGATCCACCGACTGGCCCGAGGTGGTGGCGGCGTGATAGCCGACGGTCAACCACAGCGCCGGCTCGAAACGATCGCCGGCTTTTCCCAGCAGCGCCGAGACGCCGAAGGCGGGCACCATCGCCTGATTGTCCGACCAGCGCTCGGCGGCGCCGGTCGCCCCCACCGTCAGCCAGACCTGCTTCGCCGCCGGGAGCTGGGGAGGCGGCGACAGCATCACGTCGCCCGCCTTTGCCACGGCAAGCGGGGCGCCGGTGCGCAAGGTGTCGACCGACGAGGCGACGATCTGCGATACCTCCTCGCGCGCCACCTCGTCCAGGCCGCTGGGCAACATCACCGTGCGCAGAAGGACATGATCGCGGTTGGCGCCGGCCAGGTAGACCAGCACGCGGTCGGGGTGCGAGACAGCCAGATCGATCCAGACGTAGGCCAGCGCCGGCGGCACGTTGGCCGACGGCCTCATCAACTGGTCGGTGTCGATCGAGCGCGCGTCGCGATACCAGGCGGTGGCGTCGATGCGCCCGAACAGCTCGAACAGGTTGTCGCGCAAGGCGGTGGCCTGTCCCGTCTGTCGCGCGGCGATGACCACCTGGACGACGTCGGGCCCGTCAGGGCCGGCAAGAGCAGGGACGGCACAGGCCAGGACCGCGACGAGGGCAGGGATGGCAAGGGGCCCGCGCCGCACGTGCTCCAATTACCGGAGCTGATTCAGCCGGTCTTTCGCCCTTTGCGCGTGAACCGATGCCGGATGCTTCCGCAGCAACTCTTGCCAGGCGTCTCGCTCGTCGGCGGTGCGGCCCAAAGATTCCAGGGCGGCCGCCCGCCCGACCCGCGCCTCTTCGGCCAGTGTGCCGCTGGGGCTGGCGGCCAGGTAGCTGTCGAATTGTCGTAGGGCCTCGCCCGGCGAGTGACGGGCCAGGAGCAGCTCGCCGACGATCATGCGTCCGGTGATCTCCTCGCGCGATCCGGGGAACTGCTTGGCCAGCTGCCGGTACTGGACCAGCGCCTCCGAATAGTCACCGGAGCGGCGCGCGCGGTTGGCCTCGGCGAACATCTGCCCCGCTGACGCCTGCGGGGGCGCCGCCAGCGCCACTGCCGCGTGATGGCGCACCGCCGGCCTTGCGTGCAGCGCGGGCCGAGGGGCCGGTGCCACCGCGGCGGGGGCTGCCGGTGCGGGACGTGGTTCCAGATCTTTTCGTTCCTCCGCGCTCAGCGGCGCCAGATAGGGCGTCGTCGATCGGGCCGCGGGGCGAACCCGCGGGCGGACACTCTCGCGCGCGGGGAGCTCTTCGATGGTGGGACCGCGCAAGGCCTCCCGTCGCACCGACCACATGCCGGTGGCCACGCCACCGCCCAGCAACAAGCAAGCCGCCGGCAAGATCATCCGGCGCAGCAGCGATGACGATGACGAACGGCCAAAGCCGCTGCGGCTTTCGCCGTATCCTCGGGCGCCCGCCGGTTCAGCCAGGGCCCGTTGCACCATATCGGACAGCAGAGCGGAGTCGCTGGTCTGAACCTGTCCTTCGACGGTGATGTCCGACGCCAGCGCCAGATCCATGCGGCAGGCCGCGCACCGGGTCAGGTGCACCATCAAATCACGTCGCCCCCGGGCATCCAGCGTCCCGTTGCGCGCCGCGGTCAGCATCTCCTCGGGATGAATCTCGCTGGTCGTCGCCATTTTATTGCCCTCGCCCTCGCCCTCGATCGTCCCCACCGTTCTCACCGCTCGCCCCCCCTCAGGATGTCATATAAAGCCGGATCGGTTTCGATCCGGCGTCGTAGTTTTTCTTTCGCCAGGCGAACCCGACTGCGTACCGTATTGATTGGAACACCGGTCGCCGACGCGACCTGAGGCAGAGTGTAGTCGAGGACGACCCGCAAGGCGAACGTCTCGGCCTGGGCGTCCGGCAGGTCGTCCAGCAACGCGCGAAAGGCGGCCGTGCGCCGAGCGCGGATCAAAGGATCGTCGGTGCTGTCGGCGTCCGAGCCGGTCTCGGTCTCGCGCCGAAACTCCTGCAGCCGCTGCTCGCGTGACCGCCAGCGCCGGCGCGCCGTCAGCGCCGTGCGCACCGCCACCTGCTTGGCGTACTGGGTGACCGAGGATTCGCGCCGGAAAATACGCAGGGCATCCCGCAGGGCCATCAGCCCTTCCTGGGCGACGTCGGGCACGTCGGGGTTGTCAGGGCCCAAGATCACCCGCACCACCGTCAGGACAGCGGGCGCCACCGCTTGCAGGATGCCGCCCATCATCTGCCGATCGCCGGCTGCCGCACCGGCCACCAGCGAGGCCAGCGGATCTTCCGCCAGCATTTCAGGCGCGGCGTGTTCCGAGGCGGCGGTTCCGTTGGTCAGCAACTTCATGGATTGATTTGAATCCTTGCCGTCGTCGAGCGCTCGGCTCGGTACCTTGCCCGTCGGCCCGCCTCGCTCCGCCCCGCTGAACCACCGTGCTGGCGACCCTGTAATCCTACACCGAGATCTTAAGCATGAACCAGCCTTTCGTGGTTCGATTTTCCGGCGCGCAACGTGACATGTTCTTGACGGACGCTCAGTGGGTGGACTGCGTCAACGAGGCGCCGCTGTTGCGCCTTTCCTGGCCCAGCACGTCGATGTTTGCCTTCAAACCCGGCAGATCGGGGTAGGCCCTGACCGCCGCCTGATAGGCCGCGGCCGCCTGGTCCACCTCCCCCAGCAGGTGCAAGGTGGCCCCCAGGCTGGCCGCCGCTTCGCCAAACATCGGAAAATGCGCGGTGGCCTGGGCGTAGGCGCGGCGCGCGTCCTCAAGACGGCCCAGGCGCCTTGACTGCTGGCCGACGTTGTATTCGACGACGCCGACGACTTCGGTCGTGGTCAGCGGACGCGCGTAGGCGGGGGCGCTGTCGCCGGCGATCGGGTAGCGGTTGACGTACCACGCGGCGGGCATCTCCTCGCCGCGGCGAAGCAACTCGGTGTTGCGCGCGCGCCCGTTCTCCTCGATGCGCACGTAGAAATGTCCGGGCACCATCACCCCCCGGATGGGCACGTCCAGCAGCGCTCCCAGGGCCACGTACAGCACCCCCAGGCCGACGCAGCTTCCCCGGCGCAGGCGCAGCACCGACGGCAACAGCACGTACCGGGTGTCTTGGTCGTCGACCTCGCGCTGGAATCCCAGCACGTCGAAGATGGTGCGGTTGATGGCCGCGGACGGGGCGGCGCCCGGGTCTCGCTGCCGCTCGGCCCGGACGCGCGCCGCGATCCGGGTCAACTCGGCCGCCGCCCATTCATTGCTGTCGTGATCGTCGCGCGCCGCGCCCAGGTCTTGGGCCGCGGCGATCAATGTGCGCGGCGTGGTTGTGTGGGTGGCGCTGGCCGCATCAGGGTCGCTGGCGCTTCTCGCTCGCTGGCTCTGGCAGCCAAGACACAGCAGCAAGAGGATGACGACCGTGCGTTTCACTTCGCGTTCAGCGGCTCCCAGTCCTCCCAGTAATTGTACAGGTCGCGCGCCGTCATCATCCAGATGACCAGCTTCTTCGAGTCAAGAGCGTCGGCTCCCCTCCGCATCAGCTTCTGCCGCACGTTCGGTCCACCGCCATAGCTC
>DATLVT010000563.1:0-6653 GCA_035577105.1 Polyangia bacterium | reverse complement strand
GGAGGCGATGAGCGACGCCCAGGTCTCGGTCGACGGGCGCACCTATGCGCTGGAGGTCCCGTTCCTGGTGGTGGCCACGCAGAACCCCGAGGAACACTACGGCACCTACCCGCTGCCGGAGTCTCAGATGGACCGGTTCCTGCTGCGCATCCGGATGGACTATCCGTCCGCGGAAGACGAGAAACACATCCTGCTGGAAGCGCCGGGGCGCGCCGGCGAGACGCTGGAGCAGCTGTCGCCGGTCTTGCGCGTGGGCGACGTGCGGGCCCTGCAGGATGCGGCGGATCGCGTCCACCTGGAGGGCGAGCTGGCGGAGTACATCGTGGCGGTGGCGCGCGAGACGCGCAAATCGCCGCACCTGGCGCTGGGGGTCTCCCCGCGCGGCGAGCTGTCCTGGCGAAACGCGGCCCGGGCGGCGGCGCTGGCTGACGGGCGCGACTACGTGCTGCCCGACGACCTGAAAACCCTGGCGGTGCCGGTGCTGGCGCATCGCCTGGTGATCGCCGCGCACTCCGATTCCCTGGGGCGATCGCGCCAGGACGCCGAGCGCATCCTGCTCGAGATTCTCGAGCGCCTCCCCGCGCCAGGTTAAGGCCGCTTGCGGCTGGGGGCGTTTCTTTCCCGTCTGCTTTCCTGGTTGCGCCCGCGCCGGCGTTTTCCGCCCACCCGCGAGGGCTGGTGGTTCCTGATGGCCACGCTGCTGATCGGCCTGGCGGCCATCAACGCCGGCCTCAATCTCCTGTTTCTGGTGTGGGGCATGATGCTGTGCCTCATCCTGGCCAGCGGGGTTCTGTCCGAGCTGTGCCTGCGGGGCCTCGAGGTGCGCCGCAGCCCGCCCACCACCATTCACGCCCGCTCGCCCTTCCTGATGGGCATCGCGCTGACCAACGGCAAGCGCCGCATCCCTTCGTTCTCGGTCGAGGTGGAGGACCTCATGGACGGGCGGCCCATCGAGAAGCGCTGCTATTTCCTCAAGCTGCCCGCGGGCCGCACGCAGGAGACCGCCTATCGTCACGTGTTGCCCCGCCGCGGGCGCCAACGCCTGTCGGGCCTGCGTCTTTCGACGAAGTTTCCCTTCGGGCTGATCCAGAAATCACGCGACGTCAGCGACCCGGCCGAGCTGGTCATCTATCCGGCGCTGGTCCCGGTGCCCGAGGACCTGCTGCGCGGGCTGCCGGCCGAGCACGGACGCGGGCGCACGCGCTGGCGCAGCCGCGGCGGCGACTTCTTCGGCCTGCGCGATTTTCGCCACGGTGACGATCCGCGCGACATCCACTGGCGCACCAGCGCCCGGCGGGGCATGCCCTTTGTCCGCGAAAACGAGGACGACGAGGGGCTGGCCGCGACGATCCTGTTCGACAACAGCAGCGACGGCGGCAGCCCGGACATTTTCGAAGCGGCCGTGTCGATGGCGGCCTCGGTCTCGGCGGAGCTGCTGCGGCGCGGGTATCGCCTGGCCTTCGTGGCGCGCGGGCTGCACATCGCGGCGGCCCGCGGCCCCGGACAGAGCACGCGCATCATGCGGGCGCTGGCCTTGATTGAACGGGTGACGCCCACCGACGCCAGCGACGATTTCCTGGCCATGGCTGGTGGCCCCTGCATCTGCATCACCCCAGGACGCGCGCCCGAGGTGCGCAGCCGCATGTCCCAGGCCATGGAGCGCGGCGCGTGAGGTTTCAGGCCACGCACAAGATGTTTTCGTACCTGCTGGTGGGCAGCGCGCTGGCCACCCTGGCCAGCTCCAGCGCGCTGCCGCCGCTGGGCGCGGCGCTGCTGGTGGTCTTCGCCGCCATCTCCTGGTTCGCCGAGCCGGGCGGCGCGGTCGCCACGTTTCTGGATCGAATGTCGCTGCCACTACGTTTCCTGGCCCTGGCCTTCTTCGGGCTGGCGGCCTGGCGGCTGTGGGAGCGGCTGCCCGAGCCCGATCTGACGCCGATCCTGAACCTGGTGATGTTCCTGCTGGGCTTCAAGCTGTTTCACCGCCGCGGCAACCGCGACTACCTGCAGATCTACATCCTGTCTTTTCTGCTGGTGCTGGCGGCGGCGGCGCTGGCGCAGAGCTTTCTGTTCGCGCTGGCCTTCGCCGGTTATGTCGTGCTGGCCACCTGGACGCTGATCCTCTTCCATCTGCGACGCGAGATGGAGGAGAACTATCTGGTCAAGCACTCGGCCCAGGCGCCCAGCCAGAAGGTGGGCGTCAACCGCATCCTCAATTCGCGGCGTGTGGTGGGCGGCTCGTTTTTCGTGGCCACCGGCCTCATCGCGCTGACGGTGTTCGCCGGATCGGTCGCGACGTTCGCCGTGGTGCCGCGCATCGGGGCCGGGTTCGTGCTGGGCGGGCCGAGGCCGACGCGTAACGTGATCGGCTTCTCCGACGACGTGACGCTGGGGCAATACGGGATTCTGTCGACGGACAACCAGGTGGTGGCCCTGCGGGCCACCGTCCCGCGCATCGCCGCCATCGCCTCGGACAAGGCCCGCGACCGGGAGATCGAACGCCTTTACTGGCGCGGCACCGTCTACGACACCTACGACCGGGGCCACTGGGTGCGCTCGCGCCGTCCCGAGCTGCGCACGGTGATCGAGGACGAAGGCTATGCCCTGTCCATCCGCGAGCCGCGCATGGAAGGCGCCCATCGCCCCAGCGACTGGCTGCGCGGCGCCGTCCGCCAGGAGATCGACGTGGTGGGCGTCTCCGTGCCGGTGGTGTTCGCGCTGGATCACCCCATCGGCATCGAGCTGCCGGCGGCGAAGCTGGGCACGGTGGCGACGTTGAAGCTGGCCCCCCGCTGGTCCGGAGAGGTGGCGATGCGGGTGGCGCCCCTCGACTCCGGCGGCAGCGACAGCGAGGACGCGCGGTCGTACGGCGGCACCCATTATGTGGCGTACTCGCGCGATTCGCTGTCGATGGCGCGCGCGGCGGCGGGCCGGCCGCTGGCCGACGTCGACCCGGCGGTGCTGGACAACTATCTGGCGCTGCCATCGTCGCTGTCCCCCGCGGTGACGGCGCTGGCCCGCCAGATCACCGCCGGTCGCATCAACCCGCCCTCCAAGCTGGTGGCGCTGATGGACTGGCTGCGCACCACGCACGAATACACCACCAACCTGCCCCGCCATCCGCCCGGCGTCGACCCGCTGGAGGATTTCCTGTTCCAGAACAAGGCCGGACACTGCGAGTACTTCGCGTCGGCCATCACCATTCTCCTGCGCGCCAGCGGCATCCCCAGCCGATACGTCAACGGGTTTCTGGGCGGCGAATGGAACGACATCGGCCATTACATCACCGTGCGCGACAACCGCGCCCACTCCTGGGCCGAGGCCTACGTGGGCGAGATCGGCTGGGTGCGCGTCGACGCCACGCCGTCAGCGCCGGCCGGGCTGCGCTGGGGCCGGCTGCGCCAGCTGGTCGATTCGATCGACTTCTTCTGGACGCGCTGGGTGGTGGGCTATGACATCGGCCGCCAGATCGAGCTGGCGCGCAAGCTGGGCCGCCGCATGGGGATGTCACCGTCGCCCAGCAGCGGGCACGCCCTGAAGACGCCGGTGGGACGGCAGGTGGGCATCGTGCTGGGGATCGGCGTGGTGGTGTGGCTGGTCTGGCGATTCGCGCGCCGGCCGTGGCGTTCGCCGACACCCCGGGTGCGCGCCTGGCGCCCGCCGGCGGACGCGGCCCCGGTGGCGCGGCTGTACCACCGGGTCCTGGAGCGGCTGGCCCGGCGGGGCCTCGGCCGCCGGATCTACGAGACACCGAACGAGCATGCCCGCCGCGTGGTCCTGGCCAACGTGCGCGGCAGCGACGAGCTGGAGCGACTGGCCAGCCTGTACGCGGGCGCCCGTTTTGGCGGACGCCCGGTGGACGACGACGTCATCCGCGACCTGGGGCGGGCCTTGCGGAACGTGGGCCTGCCGATTTTTCCGGGCGCGTCCTGAGACAATCGACACGCCGGAACTGCGCTAGGATACGCGCGACCGGCTGCCAATTTGGCACGCCTCACCTCTGCAAAGAGCCATCACGACAAATGATCCCTCCGCGAAGGCGCCGTTCCGGGAGTAGACAGAGGCATCGCATTTGCAGCGAGCAATCCTGGTGAACGCAAGACTGGGAAAGGGCGCCGCCGCCCTGCTGACCGCCTTCGCGGCGTTTTTGGCTGCGGCCCCGGCGCGCGCCCAGCTGGGAACCGGCGGAACGACAGGAACGACGGGCCTGGGCGCTCTGACCGCCGACGATTTTTTCATCGGCGTTCAGGGCACCAAGGGCCAGAACCTGACCGACTATGACCTGCTGACCTACTTCAATCAGGCCAACTGCGTTTGCAACCGGGCCACGTATGTATTCGCGGCGCTGAACAGCATGACCGGCGCGGCCAAGCGGCCGTACATCACCCGCGGCAACATCGAGGCCTGGGTGGGGGTCAGCTGCGATCAGCCCTTGCTGCGCCCCACGCAGTGCCAGCCCCTGGGGTCGGCGCTCTTGACCAATTTCGCTGCGCAAGGCGGGGTGACCTTCGATACCGGCGCGCAGACGATCAGCAGGGCGCTCGCTGGCTCTGCCATCGTGCCCGGAACCGGGGGCGTCAGCGGCGCCGGTGGCGCGGGAGGCGCCGGCGGCACCACCATCATCGGCACCGGCGGCGCGACCGGAACCACCAGCGCTGATCCCTGCGTGCTCAGCCAGCAACTGTCGACGCAGACGATCTATTTGCTGGTCGACCAGGACGCCGACGGTACGTTCGAGGTGTTCGCGACCAAGCAGGTCCCCATCGATCTGACGGCCCCCCCTGCGCCGGCCGACGTCACCGTCAGCGGAGGCAACCAGGCCCTGGTGGCCAACTGGAAGCCCCTCGCTCCCACGGACGACGCCAGCGGAATTCTCGGCTATCAGATCTTGTGCAACCGGGCGAACGAGTTTCAGGTGTTCGCGGACAAGTCGTTCACCCCCGGCTTCGAGACGGCGGCGACCAATTGCGCCGACACCCACCCCGGTGGCAAGACCGTCGAGAGCCTGGACCCCGCCTTTGTCTGTTCGGACATGCTGTCGGCGGCGGCGACGTCGGCGCGTATCAAGATCCTTCAGAACGACATCTATTACGGCATCGGCGTGGTGGCCGTCGACAAGCACAAGAATCCCAGCCTGCCTTCCCTGGTCTTCGGCAAACCGATCGCCAGCCTCGATTTTTACAACAGATACCGGTCCGACGATCCATCCATGCCTAACCAGACCACGCAGCCCGGTCACGACTCCGGGGGATATTGCGCGGTGCCGCCCTCGACAGCGCGGGGCTGGATGGCGGTGCCGGCCCTGGGGCTCGTCGTGTCGATGATCGTGCTGGCGGCGCGCCGGCGACGAAGGCGCCCGTGACGGTGATGCGGGCTGCCCGGGGGGCGTACGTGGTGGTCATGGCCATGGCGACGCTGGCGGCGCGAGCGCCGGTGGCCCAGGCCCAGGTGATCTTGCCCGAGGAGGCCAAGCTGTTCCGCAGCCCCCAGCACTTTGGGCTCGAGCTGCGCTTCGGTCCCTACCGTCCCAACGTGGACTCTGAATTCAGCCGGTCCGACCGCCACCCCTATCAGACCTTCTTCGGTTCGGGTTCGCACCTGATGACCCAGCTGGAGTTCGACTATCAGTTCTTCCGCCGCATGGGTTCGCTGGCGGTGGGCGCGAGCGTTGGCTACTTCTCGGTCAGCGGCACCAATCCGGCCGCCAACGGCTCCGGCAACACAGCCGACTCGTCGAACTTCCAGATCATTCCCTTCTCGGTGTCGGCCGTTTACCGGTTTGATTACTTCTTCCAGGAGCGCCGGTTCCCGCTGATTCCCTACGGCAAGCTGGGTCTCGACTATGCGCTGTGGCGGGTGAACGACGCCAACGACGAGGTCGCCACCGACGCCAGCGGCGGCCGGGCCCGCGGCGGCGTCCCGGGCTGGCACGTGGCGGCCGGGTTGTCGCTGGTCCTGGACTTCATCGACCCGGACGGCGCCCGTTCCTTCGACGACGAGCTGGGCGTCAACCACACCCACCTGTTCATCGAGTTCAGCCACGCCGACATCTCCGGCCTGGGCGCGTCGAACAAGATCCATCTTGGCGACGACACCTGGATGGCCGGCCTGCTGTTCGAGTTTTGAGCCGCAACGTCCGGATCCTGATCGAGTACGACGGCACTGACTTTGCCGGCTGGCAGCGCCAGCCGGGCCAGCGCACCGTGCAAGCCGATCTGGAAGACGCCATCGCCGAGATGACGGGCGAGACGGTCCTGGTGCGCGGCGCCGGGCGGACCGACGCCGGCGTGCACGCCGCCGGCCAGGTGGCCAACTTCACGCTGGAGGCGGCCATCCCGGAGGCGGGTCTGCTGCGCGGTCTGAACTCCATCCTGCCGCCGGACATCGCCATCCTCGAGGTCGCGGCCGTCGCCGACACCTTCGACGCGCGCTTCTCGGCGCGCGGCAAGGTCTATCGGTACCAGGTGTGGAATCACCTGGTGCGCTCGCCGCTGCAGGCGCGCCGCAGCTGGCACTGCCGCCGGCCGCTGGACCTCGCGGCCATGCAGGCGGCCGCCCGCGAGCTGTGCGGCCAGCACGACTTCCGCGCCTTCCGTGCCTCCGACTGCGAGCGACGGACCACCGTGCGCATCGTTCGCCGCCTGGACGTCGAACGT
>DATLVT010000562.1:0-3076 GCA_035577105.1 Polyangia bacterium | reverse complement strand
CCCTGGCGATCGCGGTGGGGGCCACGGCGGTCGCCACGGTCATCGGGATCGGCATCGCCGTCCTGCTGGATCGCTGCCAGTTTCCCGGTCGCCGGTTGCTGGCAGCGCTGGTGCCGCTGCCGCTGGTGGTGCCGCCGTTTGTCGGGGCCATCGGCATCAAGCAGATCCTGGGGCAGGCGGGGGCGCTGAACGCGCTGCTTGTTCACCTTGGCCTGATGGACGCGGGCCACCCCGTTGACTGGCTGCGCTCGGCCCGTTTCGCCACCGTGGTGGCGCTGACCGCGCTCCATCTTTACCCCATCGTCTTCCTCAACGTGCAGGCGGCGCTGGCCAGCGTCAACGTGGAGATGGAAGAGGCGGCGGCCAGCCTGGGCTGCCACGGTCTGCGTCTGTTTCGCAAGGTGACGCTGCCGGCGATCATGCCCAGCGTCTTCGCGGCCACCAGCATCGTGCTCATCTGGGGGCTGACCGAGCTGGGCGTTCCCCTCATCTGCGACTACTCGCGCGTGACGTCGGTGCAGATCTTCGCCGGCCTGAAAGACATCGGGCGTAACCCGCTGGTGTTCGCGCTGGTGATGGTGCTGCTGGTGGCGACGGTGGCGCTGTACGCGGCGACCCGCCTTCTCATCGGCCGCACGCGCGGGGCCCCCAGCACCAAGGGGGCGCGTCGCCGCGAACCGCGGCCGCTGTCGCCCGCCGGCCGGCTGGCGGCCATCGGCGCGCTGGCGCTGGTGGTGGGCGCGGCGGCGCTGCCGAATCTGGCGGTGGTGCTGCTGGCCCTGTCGCGCGACTGGTACGGGACGGTGTGGCCGGCCGGCCTCACGCTGGATCACGTTCGCATCGCCGTCGGCCACGAGATGGTGATCCCCTCCATCGGTAACAGCCTGCGCTATGTCACGCTGTCGACGGCGCTGGATCTGGCCCTGGGGGGCACCATCGCGTACCTGGTGGTCCGTACGCGCTCGCGCTGGGCGACGCTGATCGACGCCGGTGCCATGTTGCCGCTGGCGGTTCCCGGGCTGGTGATGGCCTTCGGTTACCTGGCGGTCACCCGCGAGAATCGCCCGCTGTCGTTTCTGAATCCCGTCGCCGATCCCACGGCGCTGCTGGTGGTGGCCTATGCGATCCGGCGGCTTCCCTTCGTCGTTCGCTCGGCGGCGGCCGGCTTCAGTCAGATCAGCGTGACCCTGGAAGAGGCGGCCGCCAGCCTGGGCGCGGGCCCCTTGCGCACGCTGTGGCGGGTGACCCTGCCGCTGCTGACGCCGCACCTGCTGGCCGGTGGTGTCTTCGCCTTCGCGCTGTCGATGCTGGAGGTCTCGGACTCGCTGATCCTGGCCCAGCGCCAGGCGACATTCCCCATCACCAAGGCCATCTACGAGCTTTACTCGTTGCTGGGCGACGGCCGGCAGGTGGCCGCGGCGCTGGGCGTGTGGGCCATGCTGTTCCTCATCGCCGCCATCGCCTTCGCCCGTTCGCTGCTGGGTCGCAAGAAGAACGTGAGCGGGATCTTTCGATTGTGACGCCCGCCTAGAGTGGGATCGAGACGCGAAACACCGTGGCTGGCGCGCGCTCGGCCCGGATCTGGTAGGCGCCCATCGCCGCAGGCATCAGCAGCGCGCGGCCGGTGGGCGCCTTCACGGTGGCGACCGGCGACGGCGGGGCAGGGACCAGCGTCACCTCGCCGCGCGTGACCAGCAGCAGATCCGCGCCGCGCACGCCGTCGACGTCGACGGCGGCGCCCCCCGACAGCGTCAGGCGCGCCGTCACGAACTCGCTGGTCGGCGTCGTGTAGACCCCGTCGGGCCGGGCCTGCAGAATCGTCGGCGTCCCCACGTCGAAGGTCAGCGTGGCCAGCAGGGCGGGCACGTCGACGTGCTTGGGCGTCAGCCCGCCGCGCAGCACGTTGTCAGAGTTGGCCATCACCTCGACGCCGGCCCCTTCCAGATACGCGTGCAGCTCGCCCGGTCCCAGGTACAGCGCCTGGCCGGCGCGCAGATGAATGAAGTTGAGCAGGTAGAACGACAGCAGGCCGCGGTCGGGCCCGCGTCCGGTCGGCGCGCCGGCCAGCGCGTGCGCCGCCCGTAACAGCCAGTACTCGATCTGCTCGCGCCCGAACGGCTGGACGCGGTCCTCGGTCTCCAGCCGCCTCACCAGCGCCTCCAGCGCGGCTCCGATCGGGTCGGTCGTCTCGGTCGTCTCCGTCGTGTGCGATAGCGACCGGGTGAACAGCTCCTTGACCCAGGCGCGCCGGGCCGCGTTACGCCGGTCACGGTCCGTCTCGTCGGCTGGCGGCGGCAGGCGCAGCAGCGGGGCCAGTTCGGGCGTACGGCTGAAATCGGCGGCGATCTCCTCGACGGGGCGAAATCCCTTCAGCGCGAACAGATCGCCAAGCGCCACGATCAGCTCGGGCTTGTGCCGGGGATCGCGATAGTTGCGCTGCGGGGCCTCGCGCGGGATGCCGGCGGCCTCCTCACGGGCAAAGCCGGCTTCCGCCTGCCCTTGATCGGGGTGCGCCTGGATCGAAAGCGGCTGCGCCGCCGCCAGCACCTTCATCAGGAACGGCAGCTGCGGTCCAAAGCGGCGCACCGCCGGCGCGCCCAGCACCGCCTCGGGCGCCGCGGCGATCAGCTCGATCATGTTGATCGACGCGCCGGCGATGCTGACCGTCGACGGAAGCTGAGGATGCGCGCCCAGCCACAGCTCGGCGTACGGTTGGTCGGGCACCGGGGCGATCCCCAGCAGCCGGGGGATGATCGCCTGCTTGTCCCGCTGTCCCCACACGTACGGTTGCACCCCGCCCGACAACGGCAGAGGCGCGGGCGCACGCTTCCAGCTCTCGATGGCTGCGGCCGCGCCGCCCGACGCGGCCGCTGGTGACATTGGCGATGACGATGGCGGTGATTCGTTCAACCCGGTCATTGTACGCCCGTACCCTCGGCTTCAAAGTGCGCCAGCAGCAGCCGCGCCTCGGCGGGGTGATCGCGGCGCGCCGAGACCCGCCGCGCGCAGGCGCGCAGCTCATCGGGCAGGGCCATGGCTTCCAGCAAGATGGCCAGCGCCGGTTCCGCCGCCGCGC
>DATLVT010000561.1:0-2738 GCA_035577105.1 Polyangia bacterium | reverse complement strand
GGCGGGCAGCTGACCGAGGCGGTGCGCCGCCGTCCTTACTCGGTGGTGCTCTTCGACGAGATCGAAAAGGCCCATCCCGACGTCTTCAATACGCTGTTGCAGTTGCTGGACGACGGTCGCCTCACCGACGGACAGGGACGGACGGTCGACTTCCGCAACACGGTCATCATCATGACCTCGAACGTGGGCAGCCACCTGGTCAGCGCCAGCGGCGACTGGGAGCGCGAAGACGTGCGGAACCAGGTGATGGAGGAGCTGCGCAGCACGTTCCGCCCCGAGTTCTTGAACCGCGTCGACGACATCGTCGTTTTCCACAAGCTGGGCCGCGCCGAGATCGACCGCATCGTCGACCTGCAACTGGAGCGACTGCGCAAGCTGCTGCGTGAACGCGACCTGGAGCTGGAGCTGGCGCCGGACGCCCGCGCCTTCCTGGCCGACCGCGGGTACGACCCCGCGTATGGCGCGCGACCGTTGAAGCGGGCCCTCCAGCGGTACATTCAGGATCCGCTGGCCAAGCTGCTTTTGCGGGGCGAGTTCGCCCCCGGCGACACCATCGTCACCATGCGTCCCAAGATTGTCGATCCGAACGCCGCGCCTACTGCCGACGAGCAGCTTGTGTTCATCAAGAAAAGGCACTCGCCTGTTGCCGCGGTCTCGTGACATGATCGCCGGCGCACCCAGGCCCGGCGCCTCACCACCAACCCACCATGAAGGATCTCTACAAAACTCTCGGCGTCGCTGAAAACGCTGACGAGGCTACGATCAAGAAGACCTACCGTAAGCTGGCCAAGGAATTCCATCCTGACGCCACCGGCGGCGACAAGAAGAAGACCGAGCGTTTCAAGGAGATCAGCGAAGCGTACGGCGTCCTGGGCGACGCCCAGAAACGCGCCGAGTATGACCGCTTGAAGCACGCGCCGGTACGCCCTGACGGCATGCCGGAAGGTTTCGATGCCGAGGCTTTCGCCCGCGCCTTCGGAGGTAACGCGCGGGCAGGGGCTGGCGGTAACGTCAATTTTTCCGGAGATTTCGGCGACCTGGGCGACATCTTCTCCAGCCTCTTCGGCGATGCCGGACCGGGGGGGCAGCGGGGTCGAGGCGGCGATCCCTTCGGCCGCGCACGCCAGCGGCCGGCCCGCGGCGCCGACATGGAAGGGCAGCTGGAGGTGACGTTTCCAGAGGCCGCGCTGGGCACCCGTCGCACCGTCCGGGTCGGCAGCGGCCAGCAAGTGGAAGTCTCCATCCCGCCCGGCGTGGAAACCGGTGGTCGCCTTCGAATCGCCGGCCAGGGCGCCCCGGCTCCCAGCAAGGGCGGCGTGCCCGGGGACCTGTACCTGGACATCGTCGTTCGTCCCGATCCGCTCCTGCGGCGCAACGGCTCTGACATGGAGATGGACCTGCCGGTGTCAGTGACCGAGGCGGCGCTGGGGGCGAAGATCGGAGTGCCCACAGTCGACGGCCAGGTGACGGTGACCGTTCCCCCTGGAACGTCCAGCGGTGCGCGGCTGCGCCTGCGTGGGCGCGGCATCAAGAAGGCGGACGGGACCCGCGGCGATCAGATTTGCCGGGTCGAAATCGTGGTGCCAAAGATTCCGCCCGGAGACGCCGAGCTCAAGCGCCTCTTCGAAGAAATCGCAAAACGAACGGCGGACCTGTCCGTGAGGAAGTTTTGACGCGAGTAAGTTCTGGTGTCAGGAAGTTCTGACGTCGATTTGCCTAGTCCTTTTCAGCAACAGCGGCATCATAGTAAGAGGGAAAATCTAGATGACCACCTCTGAAACCAAAACACTGCCTCTTCTGTCCCTTCGCAACCTGGTGCTCTTTCCGGGCGCCGTGATGCCGGTGGAGATTGGTCGCCCCAGTTCCTTGCGTCTCATCGATGCCCTGGGCGGCAAAGGTGCGCACGTCCTGGTGGGCACCCAAAAAGACGCCGACATCGAAGAACCCGCGGGCGCCGATCTCTACACGATCTGTGTGGAGGGCGAGATTGTCCGCATCGTCAAGGCGGCGGAAAACCGGGTCACTGCCGTGCTGCGCGGCCTGGAGCGCCGTCGCGTGGTCGGCTTTGTCCAGGAACGGCCCTACCTGACGGCGTCGTTCGAGTCCCTGAACGAGATCCGCAAGGATCCGATCGAGATCGACGGCCTGGGTATGGCCGTGTACGACGTGGCCAAGCAGCTGATCGCCATCTCGCCGGACATCCCGGACGAGACGGCTCAGGTACTGGACCAGCACAAGGATCCGGCGCGCCTGGGCGACATTGTCGCCGCAACCGTTGATCTGTCACCCGAGGAACGGGCCTCGCTGCTGGTCGAGATCGACGTCGCGGAACGGCTGCGGCGCCTCCTGGTGCTGCTGCAACGCAAGGTCGAGCTGATCAAGGTCAAGCAGAAGATCGACTCGCAGGTGCGAGAGGAATTCTCCAAGCACCAGCGCGAGGCGGTCCTGCGCCAGAAGCTCAAAGCCATTCAAGACGAGCTGGGTGAGGGTGAAGACGCCAGCGACCTGGACGCCTTCGAAGAGAAGATCAAGGCCGCCCAGATGCCGGAGGACGTGGCCAAGACGGCGCGCAAGCAGCTGGAACGCCTGAAGCAGATGGCCCAGTCGTCGGCCGAGTACACCGTCCAGCGCACCTACCTGGAATGGCTGGTCGAGCTGCCCTGGAACAAGCAGACCGAAGACCGTCTGGACCTGGACAAGGCCCGGGAGATCCTGGACGCCGACCACTACGACCTAAA
>DATLVT010000560.1:0-24407 GCA_035577105.1 Polyangia bacterium | reverse complement strand
GACGTGATCGTCGACCTGCGCCGCGACTCTCCCGCCTACCGGCAGTGGCTGGGGGTGACCCTCAGCGCCGATGGCCTGGAGTCGTTGTTCGTCCCCGCCGGGTGCGCGCACGGCTTCCTGACGTTGGCGGACGACTGCCACGTCCGCTACGACATCTCGGCGTTCTACGTGCCGGAGGCGGCCCGGGGGCTGCGCTATGACGATCCGGCCTTTGGCATCGAGTGGCCGTTCGCGCCGGTGGTGATCAGCGCGCGCGACCTGGCGTTTCCGGCCTTCGAAGAAACGTGACAGGCGCCCTGAAGCAGTCGCCTAGAGGAACTCGCACAGGTACGCGGTCGGTTCCATGGCGCGCACGTCGAAGCCGCTGCGGCCCGGGACCTCGAAGACGGTGCCGGCAGGGTAGTGGCGCCAGTCGCCGCCCGACGGCAGGCGGACCGCCAGCTCGCCGCTGATCACGGACATTCGTTCGGGCGCTTCGGTGCCGAAATGGAATTCGCCGGGGGCGATCACGCCGGCGGTCATGCGGCGACCGAGGCGCTCGAAGCCGATGCTTTGGACTTTGCCTTCAAAGTAGGTGTTGTGCTTGAGCATGATGTGCGGCGCATTGTACCCAGGGTCGGGCGTCGTGTTGTGGCAAAGTGGCGGCGGCCCATGCCGTCAGCGCGCGTCGCCTTGCCCCGTTCCACCCCGACGTCGACGGCGTCGTTTCCGCCGCGCCCCCCCGACATCAAGGGGCGCAAGAGCGAGCTGCGCATCCTGACCGCGGCCTTGCGCGGATCGCCGGCCACGCCCATCGTCCTGCTGGGCGGTGGCGGGACCGGCAAGTCGCTGCTGGCCTGCGCGCTGGGGCACCGGGTGGCGCGCGCCTTCCCGGGCGGCATCCACTGGCTGCGCGTGGGCGGCTGGGACCACCGCACGCTGTTCGAGATGCTGGCCCTGCGCTTCGGGGCGCGCCGTGACGGCGGCGGCGGCAGCGACGGCGGCGGCGTCAGCGTCGGTGTTCATCTCCGGCGCGCCCTGATGGCCCGCGACCGAACGCTGATCGTCCTCGACAACCACGAGAACGATCGGGCCATGGCCCGGTTTCTGGAGACCCTGCGCGGCTGCCCGGTGACCTGGGTGCTGACGGCGCGGCGCTGCCTGCTGGCGGGCGTGTCGATCTTCCCGGTGGTGGCCCCGCTGATCACGGCGGCGCAGCCGGCGTTCCCGCGCGTGGCCGGTCTGACCAAGCTGCTGCGCTGGAATCCGCTGGCGCTGGGGATCGCGGACGCCATCGTCGCCAGCCGCGCCGCCACCGCCGCCGCGCTGGGCGACTGGTTGCTGTCCCGGGGCGTGGATCGCGTCACGGTGATGCAGGACGAGGACGACGTGGCCGAGGTTCGCCTGCTGGTCGACTGGACCTGGCGCCGCCTGCCGCCAGGGGCGCGGCGCATGATGGCGGTGCTGGCCCACGCCCAGGGCGATCACATGGGTGTCGAATCGCTGCGCGCGCTCAGCGGCGTGGGCGGGGCGGCGCCGGCCTGCCTGCGCAGCTTGCGGCGCTGGCTGCTGGTGCAGGAGCCGCTGGCCGGCCGCCTGACGTTGCACGCGGTGGTCCGTCGCGCGGTGGCGGGGCGCACCCGGTTCCCTCAGGCGAGATTCTTCGATCACTACGCCCGCCTGCTGGAAGAACGCCCGCGGCTCCTGGAACTGGAGCAGAGCAACCTGTTCGCCGCCATGGATCACGCGCACCAGACGTCGGACCTGGGCGCCAGCCTGCGCATCGAGCGCCTGCTGGAAGGCCTGTAAGGCGCCGGGTCCGCGCAACCGGTTGCGAAACCGGCAGGCAAGCGCTATCGGTATCGCCGGTGAATTTTTCGAGCTGGTTCTCGTCGCGGCATCCCCAGATCCCGATCGCCTCCGCCGACGCCGTCCTGCGGCTGGCCGACGGCGGCGCCACGGTGCCGTTCCTGGCCCGTTACCGCAAGGAGGAGACCGGCAACCTGGACGAGGTGGCCATTCGCCAGGTGCTGGAGGCGAAGGAATCCTGGGACGAGATCGTCAAGCGGCAGGCCTTCATCGTCGAGGAGATCGAGCGGCAGCAGAAGCTGACGCCCGAGCTGAAGGCGCAGATCCTGGGCACGTTCGATCTGGCCTTGCTGGAAGACCTCTACCTTCCCTATAAACAGAAGCGCAAGACGAAGGCGGCCATCGCGCGCGAGGCCGGCCTGGAGCCGCTGGCCCAGTGGCTGTGGGACTGCGGCCACGGCGTCGTGCAGCCGGAAGCCGGCCAGACCCCGCAGACCTTCGCCGCGTCGTTCGTCGCCGCCGACAAGGGTGTGGCCGACGCCGACGCCGCGCTGGCCGGGGCGGGCGAGATCGTCATCGAGCGCCTGTCCGAGGACGCGGTCCTGCGCCAGACGGCGCGCACGGCGCTGTTCGAGCAAGGCTGCATTCGCACGCGCAAGAGCGACAAGGCCAAGCCGGCCAGCCGTTTTGAGAACTACTTTGCCTTTCAAGAGCCGGTGGCCGAGCTGATGAAGCCGCAGAGCTCGCATCGCTATCTGGCCATGCGGCGCGGCTGGATGGAGGAAGAGCTGGTTCTTTCCGTGGGCGGCGCGCTTCCCCCCGACGACGAGGCGACGGACACCGCAGCGGCAAAGCCGAAGGGGTCGACCGCGGCGCCGGTCGATCCGCTGCTGGAGCGGCTGGCGACGATCTTTCAGAACGCCGCCTGCAGCCAGCCGCGTTTCGCCGGCGCGCCGCTGCTGCACCGGGCCGCCCGCATGTCGCTGCGCGCGCACGTGGTGCCGGCCATCGAGAACGAGGTGCACAAAGCGTTGCGCGAGGTGGCCGACCAGGCCGCCATCACCGTGTTCGCCGAGAACGTGCGCAAGCTGCTGCTGTCGGCGCCGTTCGGACCGAAGGCGGTCCTGGGCGTCGATCCGGGGATCCGCACCGGCTGCAAGCTGGCGGTCATCGACGGCGCCGGCAAGTACGTGGGCAGCGGCCTTCTGCACCTGGAGACGCCGGCCGGCAAGGCCAGCGCGGCGCCGGTCCTGGCCGAGCTGGTCAGCAAGGGCGGCATCCAGGCCATCGCCGTGGGCAACGGCACCGCCGGGCGCGAGACCGAGATGTTCGTGCGCGAGGCGCTGAAGTTCGCCGGCCTGGACGTGCCGGTGGTTATGGTCAGCGAGTCGGGGGCCAGCGTCTACAGCGCCAGCGAGGTGGCGCGCGAGGAGTTCCCCGACCTGGACGTCACCATCCGCGGGGCCATCTCCATCGCCCGCCGGCTGCAAGATCCCCTGGCCGAGCTGGTCAAGATCGATCCGAAGAGCATTGGCGTCGGGCAGTACCAGCACGACGTCTCGCCGCACGCCCTCAAGAAGAGCCTGGATGCGGTGATCGATTCGTGCGTGAACCAGGTCGGCGTCAACCTGAACACGGCGTCGTATCACCTGCTCAGTCACGTGTCGGGGATCGGACCGTCGCTGGCGCGCGCCATCGTCGAGCATCGGGGCAAGACCGGCATCTTTCGCTCGCGCGCGCAGCTTCTGGACGTGCCGCGTTTCTCCAAGCGCGTCTTCGAACAGGCGGCCGGATTTCTGCGCATCCCCGAGGCCGAACACCCCCTGGACAACACCGGCGTCCACCCGGAGCGCTATGGCGTCCTGGAAAAATTGGCTGCCCGGCTGGGCGTCCCGGTGGCGGCGTTGCTGGGCGCCGGCGTCAAGCAGGTCAAGGAGGCGCGCGAGCTGAAGGACGACGTCGGCGCCTTCACCTTCGACGACATGGTCAAGGAGCTGGAAAAACCGGGGCGCGATCCGCGGGCCGGCTTTGTGCCGTTCGCCTTCCGCCAGGACATTCACGAGCTGAAGGATCTGCAGCCGGGGATGGCCTGTCCGGGCATCGTCACCAACGTCACCAACTTTGGCGCCTTCGTCGACATCGGCGTGCACCAGGATGGGCTGGTGCACATCTCGCAGCTCTCGGACAAGTTCGTCAAAGATCCGCGCGAGGTGGTCAGCCCCGGCGATCGGGTGACGGTGCGGGTGCTGGAGGTCAAGCTGGACCGCAAGCAGATCGCCCTGACCATGAAGGCGGAGCGCGCCGCCGCCTCTGCCGCGTCCGGGGAGCGACGCGAGGCGGCCGCCCCACGGACGACCGTCTCGGGTGGTCCGCGTGCTTCCGACGCCGGCGCCGGTCGTGGCGGTTTTCAGCCGCGCGCGCCGGCGCCCGCCGCCGCCCCGCCGCTCGCCGCGAAGTCCCCTTTCAACAACCCGTTCGCGGCGCTGCAAAAGCTCCGCAAACCCTGATTCATTTTTCTTTTTTTCTTTTTTTCGTTTCTGTTCGTTTTTCTTCGCAAGCTGAGGAGGAGTGATGTCAACCGGTCGTCTTCGCTGTTCGTCGTCTCTTTGCCTTTGCCTTTCCCTGTTCGCGTTCGCCGCCGTCGTCCTGGCCGCCGGTCCTCTGTCGGCGCAGCAGCAACAGCCGCAACTGGAATTGCCGCGCCCCAGCCCGAACGCAAAGCTGTCGCAGACCGTCGGGCTGACGGAGCTGTCGGTCGAGTACAGCAGCCCGGGCGTCAAGGGCCGCAAGATCTGGGGCGGCGTGGTGCCTCACGACAAGCTCTGGCGCGCCGGCGCCAACCAGGCCACCAAGGTCACCTTCAGCAAGGACGTCAGCGTCGGCGACAAGCCGGTGCCGGCCGGCAGCTATGCGCTGTTCGTCATTCCCGCCGCCAAGGGAGCCTGGACCGTCATCCTCAACAAGAAATTCGACCAGAACGGCACCGGCAGCGACTACAAGGCGGACCAGGACATCGCCCGCGTCTCAGTCACGCCCAAGCCAGCGCCGTTTCGCGAGCGCCTGAACTATCAGGTGACCGATTTCACCGACGACAAGGCGTCGCTGGATCTGGAATGGGAGAAGGTGCGCCTGTCCATTCCCGTCACCGTCAACACCAGCCAGCAGATACTGGCCAGCATCACCACGGTCCTTGGCAACAGCTGGCGCCCCTACGCCACCGCCGCGCGGTACATGCTGGAGACCAAGAAGGATTACGACACCGGCCTCACGTACATCGAGCAGTCGCTGGCCCTGAAAGAAGACTGGTTCAACGTCTGGATCAAGGCCGAGTTGCTGGCCGCCAAGGGCGATTACAAGCAGGCCTACCCGCTGGCCGAAAAAGCCCAGCAGATGGGTGCGAAGGGGCCCGGCTTCTTTCTGGCCGACGAGGTCAAGACCGCGCTTGGCGACTGGAAGAAGAAGATCTGAACCGGACGCCGGCGCCCTGCTGCGGCCGCCGCGCTCACAGCCCCAGCACGCGTCGATAGACCGCGGCGTATTTCTCCACCGCCGGCGCCACCTGAAAGACGGTGACCGCGCGCTGGCGGGCGGCGCGGGCCATCTTTGATCGCAGCGCCTCGTCGTCCAGCAGGCGATTGACCTGGGTGGTCAGCGCGTCGATGTCACCCAGGGGCGCCAGCAAGCCGGTCTCGCCGTCGGTGATCACCTCGGGCAGCCCGCCCACGGCCGCCGCCACCACCGGCACGCCGCAGGCCATCGCCTCCAGCGCAGCCAGGCCAAAGCTCTCCGTCTCGCTGGTCAGCAAGAAGACGTTGCTGTGGCAAAGGACGTCGGTCAGATCGATGCGCTCGCCCAGGAAGGTGACGTCGCCGGCGACCCCCAGCGAGGCGGCCAGGGCGCGCGTTTGCTCGGCGTCGGGGCCGTCGCCGACCAGCAACAGCTTTGCCGGCCGCTGGGCGCGCACCCGGGCAAACACGCGCACCACGTCCTGCACCCGCTTGACCGGGCGAAAGTTGGAGACGTGGACCAGCACCCGCGGCGTGGTCCTGTCGGTCGCCGCCGCCAGCGACGCATCCGGGGCGGGTCTGAATCGCTCGCTGTCGACGAAGTTGGGGATGACGTCGATGCCCAGCGTCTGGGGCACGTCCAAGAATCGATAGGTCGCCTCCCGCAACCAGGCCGACGGCACCGTGACCGCGTCGCTGGCCAGGATCGAAAACCGGGTCAGCGGCAGGAAGCTGGGATCGCTGCCCACCAGGGTGATGTCCGTGCCGTGCAGGGTGGTCACCAGCCTGGGCGCGCCGGCGCCGATCACCTGCTGGGCCAGCGTGGCGCTGACCGCGTGGGGCAGGGCATAGTGGGCGTGAATCAGCTGCAACCGTTCGCGCCGCGAGACCTCGACGATGGCCGAGGTCAGCGCCAGCATGTAGGCGCTGTCCTTGATCTGCGGGTAGTGCCGGGCGTCGACCTGATGAAAGGTGACGTTGGACTGTCCGCTGGTCAGGCGCCCCGGACGTTCGTCGCTGAAGACGTGCACCTGGTGGCCCCGCCGCGCCAGCGACTGGCCAACCTCCGTGGCGATGACGCCGCTGCCGCCGAAGGTGGAGAAGCAGGCGATCCCCAGGCGCAAGCTGTCCGCGCCTGCGCGGACGCTGACGTCGTCCGTGCTCACGGTTCTATGTCCTGCAAGGCCGTGGAGAACGGTCCCGCGGATTGCAGGCGTTCCAGCACCAGCGTCTTCAGCGTCCGCCAGCCGTACCGGCCGGCCAGCGACGGCCACGAATAGAATCTTTCCTGGGGCACCCCTTCAGGACACAGAGCGGCCCGCAAACGTTCAAGCCGCGCGGTGGTGACAGTGTCGCGCTCCACCAGCGCGTGTTCGTATCGGTCGACCAGCCGGCGCAGGGCGTGGGCGACGCTGGCCCGCGTTCGGTCGGCCGCCCGTGTCTGCGCCGGGCCGGCGGTCAACGTCGCGGCGATCAGCTCTTCCACCAGAGGCGTGATCTGCTCGGCCACGCGCTGGCGCAGGGCCGCGGGGTCGGCCGCCCCGGGCGGGCGCTGCAGGGGCAAGCGATCGGCCAGCGCGGCGCGCGGGCGGCCGACGTCGTCGGGGGCCAGGCCCAGCTGCCGCAGCAGCCGTCGCGCGCCGCTGTCGATCACCCGAAAGCGCCCGCGCGGCACCACCAGGGGTGGCGTCAGGCCAAAGTGATCGTAGAGCGGGGCCATCTGGGCAAAGTAGTTGATCTCTCCCGGGCCCCCCACGTAGGCCACCGTCGGCAGCAGCGTGTCTTGAACGATCGGTCGCAGCAGGGCCGAGGTGGAGAACCGCAGCGGCTCGCGCTGCAGCGTCTCCAGCAGCTCCGCTGGCCGCAATTCAGTCTTGGTTGGATCGCCGGCCAGGATCCAGCAGCCGTCAGCCTCGGGGGCGGCCACCGGGGCGGGCTGCCACTGCAGCCGAAAGCGCGGGCCGGTCGCGCCGCGCGGGTGAAAGAACAGCAACGAACAGTCGGGCCGCAACGTGATCTGCTCGGCGAACCCGGCGACGTCCAGCTGCGCCCGCCGCGCCGTCAGGCCTTGCTCGACGGCGGCCGCCGTCTCCAGGCCGCGGCGGTAGATGGTCGCCGCCTCCGTCGCCACGCGCGCCTCGCGCGGATCCAGGATCAGCAAGCCCTCATCGGCGAACAGCGTGCCCAGCAGTCCAGCGAAGGCGGCGGCGAGGGGCCTCCCCGCCACGTAATGCGCGCGCAGCAGGGCCAAGGTCTCCGCCGCCGCCGGCCCGGACGGCAGGGCGTCGCCCAGCGCGCCGATCAGCTGATTCACCTCGCTTCCCAGCACCCGGTGGGCGACCGAACAGCGCGCGTCAGCCGATCCGCCCTCGCCCTCGCCATCGCCACCGCCCTCGCCGCCGTCGCGCAGGCGCAGCCGTGCCGGCGCGCCGCCGGCGCCGGCCACGGTACAGCCGGCGATCTCGGCGAAGTCGTGATCCTCCGTCTGCAACCAGAACAGCGGGACGCAGGGGACGCCGGTTTCGCCCTCGATGGCGCGGGCCACGGCCACCGCCGAGGCCGCCTTGTAAAAACTGTACAGGGGTCCCAGGAACAAACCGACCTGCTGGCCGGTGGCCACCACGGCCGTCCCGCCCGCCGCCAGTCTCTCCAGATGACGCCGGCGCGCCGCGCTCTCCGGCAGGCGGGCCTCCTGGTCGCGCAGCGCCGCCAGCAGTCCCGGGGCCGCCGTTCGGGCGGCCGCCCGCCGGGCCGCCGCCTTTCGTTCACCGGCGTCGCGAAAATCGGCCCGGATGAAGGCACGCGCCGCCGCCTCGCCGGCCAGGTACGAACTGGAGAATGGGCGGCGCACGGACGTACGCAATATATACTCCGCCGCGGCCCCCAGCGCGGGCCGTCGTTTCATCACAACATGCGCGGACGTTTTTCGTTGATGGCACCTTCTCGGTTTCGTTCATCATCATCGTTGGTACTGGTCGGTTCGGGAATTCTGCTGTCCATGATCTCCAGCGCAAACGCCGCCGGGCCGCCGCCCCAACCGAACGCCGCCCAGATCCAGCTGGCCCTGGCCAAGCTGGGCGTCGTGGGCAGCGCGCTGTACGTGGCCGCGCACCCCGACGACGAGAACACCACGCTGCTGGCCTATCTGGGGAACGGGCGGCTGCTGCGCACCGGGTATCTCTCGGTCACCCGCGGCGACGGCGGCCAGAACCTGATCGGCGCGGAGAAAGGTCCCGACCTGGGACTGATTCGCACGCAAGAACTTCTGGCCGCCCGCCGCGTCGACGGCGCCGAGCAGTTCTTCACCCGGGCCCGCGACTTCGGGTTCTCCAAGAGCCCCGACGAGACGTTGAAGATCTGGGGTCGCGATCCGATCCTGGCCGACATGGTGTTCGTGATCCGGCGGTTCCGTCCGGACGTGATCATCACCCGCTTCTCGCCCGGGCCCGCCGACACCCACGGGCACCACACGGCGTCGGCGATGCTGGCCGTGCAGGCCTTTCGCGCCGCCGCCGATCCCAGGTTTCACCCCGAACAGCTGACCGGCGACGTCACCCCCTGGCAGGCCCGCCGCCTGATGTGGAACCGCACCTCGTGGAGCGTGAAACCCGGTGAAGGCAACACCGGCTTTCAACCCATGGACGTCGGCGGGTACCAGCCGCTGCTGGGCCTGTCGTTCGGCGAGATGGCCGCCGACAGCCGCAGCATGCACAAGAGCCAGGGATTCGGCATCGCCCGCGCGCGCGGGCCGGCCATCGAATACTTCAAGGTCCTCGACGAAGCATCCGACGAAGCGACCGGCAGCGCCCCTGTCGCCAAGGGCGCCGGCAAGGGCTCCGCCGTCGTGCTGGGGGGGATCGATTTTTCCTGGAATCGCTTCAAGGGCACGGCGCGCCTGCGAACGCTGATCGAGAAGGCGGCCCGGACGTTCAGGCCGACCGCCCCGCACGACACCATCCCCGCGCTGCTGGCGATCGACGCCGCCCTGGACGCCGTCCCAGACGCCGGCTGGCGGGCGCAGAAGAAGAAGGAGGTGCGCGACCTGATCGCCGCCTGCGCCGGCCTTTTCGTCGACGCCACGGCCGCCGACTATCAGGCCGCGCCCGGCACCGACCTCGAGATCACTGCCATCGCCATCAATCGATCGCCGTTTCCCCTCACGCTGCGCGAGGTGCGCTGGCCGGCCGGCGCCGCGCCCACCGCTGTCGGGCGCGCGCTGTCCAGCGTGGCGAACCTCGCCGCCGCCAGCAAGGACGAGCCGGCGTCGTTCGAGGCCAAGAACAAGCTGCACCTGCCCGCCGACCTTCGGCCCACCACGCCGTACTGGCTGGAGGCGCCGCCCGAGGCCGGGCTCTATCCGGTGGCCGATCCGCACCTCATCGGCGCGCCCGAAGCCGACGCCCCGCTGCGCGTGGAATTTGTCTTCACCGCCGGCGCGCGCACGTTCACCCTGGTCCGCCCGGTCAGCTTCAAATGGACCGACCCGGTGATGGGCGAACGTTACCGCCCGCTGGAGATCACCCCGGCGGTCTCCGTGCGGTGCGACGGTGACGTCCTGATGTTCCCCGACGCCGACGCGTCTGCTCGCCCGTTGACCGTTCATCTGACCGCGGGCGCCGCCGGCGTGGCGGGGACCGTTCGACCGACGGCGCCGGCCGGCTGGTCGATCGAGCCGGCCTCGATCCCGTTCTCGCTGCCGAGCAAGAACAGCGAGGCGTCGGCGACGTTTCACGTCCGCAGCACCGCCAAAGCCGGCGCCGCCCAGCCCGGCGTCCTGCACGTCCTCGCCGAAGTGGGCGTCGGCGCGGGCGCGGCGCACCTGTCGCGTGGCATCGTCCGCATCGAGCACGCGCACATCCCCACGCAGACCCGCCTGGTCGACGCCGACGTGCGCCTGGTGCCGCTGGCCCTGCTCACCGGCGGTACCCGCATCGGTTATTTGCCCGGGCCCGGCGACGAGGTGCCGGCCAGCCTGCGCCTGGTCGGGTACGACGTGACCATCCTGGGCGACGACGCGCTTGCCGGCGGCGCGCCCGCGCTGGCGCGGTTCGACGCCATCGTCGTCGGCGTGCGCGCCTTCAACACCAATGATCGCCTGCGCGCCGCCCACGCCACGCTGATGGCCTACGTCGCCGCTGGCGGCGTGCTGGTTGTTCAATACAACACCAACAACCGCCTGGCCCCGCTGTCGGGCGCCATCGGCCCCTATCCCTTCGAGATCGGCCGCGAGCGCGTCACCGATCAGGAGGCCGCCGTGACGTTCCTGCAGGATCGCCACCCGGCCCTGACCACGCCCAACGCCATCACCGCGCGCGACTTCGACGGCTGGGTTCAAGAGCGCGGCCTTTACTTCGCCGAGACCTGGGACGCCCACTATGAGACCGTGCTGTCGATGCACGACCCCAGCGAGAAACCGCTGGCCGGCAGCATCCTGTGGGCTCGCCACGGCAAGGGGACGTTCGTCTACACCGGCCTGGCCTTTTTTCGACAGCTTCCCGACGGTGTGCCGGGCGCGTTTCGTCTGTTCGCCAACCTCCTGGCCGGAGGGCACGCGCCCCATGGGCGTTGATCCCCCCAAGCCGGCGGCTTCCGCGCCGGCACCCGACGGTGACCGCGCCGAGCTGCGCGACGCCCCGCCATTTCTCGACTGGCCCCGCATCTATCTGATCGTGCTGGGCGCCCTGGCCGTCGAGATAGTGGTGTTCGCCATCGTCACCGCCGTCGCTGCCGCTGGCGCTGGCTGACGATGAGCGCGCTCGACTGGCTGGTTCTGTTCGGCACGCTGGGTGGCATCGTCGGTTACGGCGTCTGGAAGACGCGCGGGCCGGGCGACGCCGCCACCTATCTGCACGGCGGCTATCAACAGAAATGGCACACCATCGGGCTGTCGGTGATGGCCACCCAGGCCAGCGCCATCACCTTCCTCTCCACCCCCGGGCAGGCGTACCAGGACGGCATGCGCTTCGTGCAGTTCTATTTCGGCCTGCCCATCGCCATGGTCGTGCTGTCGGTGGCGTTCGTCCCGCGTTTTTACGGGCTGCGCGTCTTCACCGCCTACGAGTATCTGGAGGGTCGATTCGATCTGAAGACGCGCCGGCTGGCCGCCTTCCTGTTTCTGGTCCAGCGCGGCCTGTCGGCCGGCATCACCATCTACGCCCCCGCCATCATCCTGTCGACGATGCTGGGCTGGCCGCTGAATCTGACCTGCCTGGCCATGGGCGGCCTGGTCGTGCTGTACACGGTCGCCGGCGGAACGCGCGCGGTCAGCCAGACCCAGAAGCACCAGATGATCGTCATGCTGGGCGGGATGATGGTGGCCTTCGTGGTGATCGTGGCGCGGCTTCCCCCCGACCTGGGTTTCGGGCACGCCGTGCAGCTGGCCGGCGCCTTCGGCAAGCTGAACCTCATCGATCTGTCCACCGATCCCGGCAATCGGTACACGCTGTGGTCGGGTTTGACCGGCGGCTTTTTTCTGGCGCTGGCTTACTTCGGGACCGATCAGTCGCAGGTGCAGCGCTATCTGTCGGCCCGCTCGATCACGGAGAGCCGCCTGGGCCTGCTGTTCAACGGCCTGTTCAAGGTGCCGATGCAGTGCCTGATCCTGTTCGTGGGCGTGATGGTCTTCGTCTTTCACCAGTTCCACCAGCCGCCACTGTTCTTCAACCAGGCCGAGCTGGCTCGCGCCCACGCCGTCCCGGCCGCCGCCGCCGATCTGGATCGCGTCCAGGCGGCGTACGACCAGGCCTGGACCGGAAAATCGGCGGAGATCCACCGCCTGGTCACCGCGCTGTCCGCCGGAACCCCGGCCGACGTCGCCGCCGCCAAGCGCGGCGTCCGCGCCGCTGAGACCACCATCGCCTCGCTGCGCGCGCGGACCAGGACCATCATCGCCGGCGCGGTGCCGCACGCCGCGACCAAGGACGCCGACTACATCTTCATCAGCTTCGTCATGCAGAATTTTCCGCGCGGGCTGGTCGGCCTGCTGCTGGCGGTGATCATCTGCGCCGCCATGTCCTCGACGGCCAGCGAGCTGTCGGCGCTGGGCTCCTGCACGGTCGTCGATTTCTACCGGCGCAGCGTCCGTCCGGGGATGCCCGACGCTCATTATATGAAGGCGGCGCGCGTCGGCACGGCGCTGTGGGGCGGGCTGGCGGTGCTGTTCGCCGTGTACGCGGCGCTGCTGGACAACCTCATCCAGGCCGTGAACATCCTGGGATCGCTGTTCTACGGGACGATCCTGGGGATGTTCCTGGTGGCCTTCTTTCTCAAGCGGGTGCGGGCCACGCCGGTCTTCGTCGCGGCGCTGCTGTCCGAGGCGGTGGTGATCGCCGTGTTCGCGTTTACCCGCGTCGGTTTCCTCTGGTACAACGTCATCGGCTGCGCAGCGGTGATGCTGCTGTCCTTGATCCTCGACGGCGCCATCACCCGCGATCGAACGCCCGCGGCCATCTGAAGCAACAACCTTCCTTCACCTCTGGAGCACTTCTCATGACGAATCATCTGTTCCGTCTGACCGCCGCCATTCTGGTCGTCGGCGCCCTGTCGTTCGGTGCCCGCGCCTTCGCCGCGCCCGGCGGCTTTCAGGAAGATTTTCTGGGCCAGCTGGGCGACGTCGAAAAGAAGCTGATGTCGCTGGAGGAGGCGATGCCCCCCGCCAAGATGACCTGGCGGCCCGACAAGGGCGTCCGTTCCGTCTCGGAGGTCTACCTGCACGTGGCCTTCGGCAACTATGGGTTCCTGAAGTCCATCGGCATCGACCCGCCCGCCGACGCCGGAATGTCATCCGACGCGGCGAAGTGGGACACCAAGACCACCGACAAGGCCGAGATCAAGAAGGTGCTGGAGAAGTCCTTCGAGCACGTGCGCACCAGCGTGAAGGCGATCCCCGACGCCGAGCTGGATCAGAAGATAAAGCTGTTCGGCAAGTTCGACATGACCAAGCGGGCCGCGCTCATCGCGCTCATCGCGCACATCAACGAGCACCTGGGTCAATCCATCGCCTACGCCCGGACCAACAAGGTCGCGCCCCCCTGGAGCAAGAAGGGCTCCTGAGACGGAACGCTCATCGCCATTCGTGCGCCGCGGGACGGTCGGGCTTGCGGCGCGCGCCCAGGCGGTAAAAACTCCCGTGATGCGCAAAAGCTCTGTCGCCTTGTGTTCACTGGCTGCCTCGGTCGCCGTGCTGGCGGTTTCCCCCACCGCGTCGGCCCAGGCGCCCGCGCCGACGTGGCGGGGCACGCCTCCCGCGGCCGCGGCGCCCGCTCCCGCGGCCGGCCAGTGGCGGGGCTATCCGGTTCAACCGCCACCGCCGCCGGTGGTCGAACGAATGGAGCCCCGCCGCGGGTTCGTCTGGATGCCCGGCCATCAGGCCTGGCAAGGCGGTCGGTACGTCTGGGTTCCCGGCGTCTGGGTTCGCGAACGGCGAGGTCGCCACTGGCATCCCGGGCGCTGGGAGATGCGCGGCGATCGGTATTTGTGGATCGAAGGGGAGTGGTTGCCTGACCAACCCCAGGCCCCGGCGCCTTCCTTTGTCGTCGAGACGCCACCCCCGCCGCCGCCGCCACCGCCCACGCCTCCCGAGCCCGCGGTGCGCGTCGGCTTTGTCTGGATCCCGGGCGCGCACGAATGGCGCGACGGACGATACGTGTGGGTCGACGGTCGCTGGGAACGCGAGCACCCCGGCGCCCGCTGGCATCCCGGTCACTGGGATCGGGACGACCAGCGCAATGTCTGGCACCCGGGCGAATGGCACGCCGATCACGATCACGATCAGGAACGCGGGCACGGCCGCGGCCATGACCATGATCGCGACCGAGACCACGACCGAGACCGCGACCATGACAACGACCATGACAACGGCCACGGCCATCGGTAGTCGCGGCGCGCCCCACGACAGCCCCTCTTGTTGCCGCCGCGGCAACAAGTAGATCGACAGGCAACAACTCTGGTCGGCGGGCGACGCAAAACCCCTTGCGTCACGCGGAAGGCCCGGCTTCCCGCGGCTGGCCTCGTTTGTGCTTATATAAAAATCGTAATGTCAGTTACGAAAACTTTTGATGACGATGAGTCCCGCCGTAGACCGAACGCCCCGACCGGCGCCACCCCACGGCCGCAAGGGCTGTTGCACCTGCCGACCTGGTCGCGCCTGCGCGTGGCCAGCAAGGAGCGCACGCTGCTGGGTCGGGGCGGCGATTTCTTCGAGGTCTTCCAGCACCGCGACGACCGCGTGACCACCGTGATGGCCGATGTTTGCGGCAACGGCCCGGGCGCCGCCGCGCACGTCTCGGACATTCGCTGGGCCTTGCGCCAGCACCTGGCCCGCGCCGAATCGCCGGGCGCGATCCTGTCGGCGGTGAACGAATGGCTGGTCGGACACAAGGGCTCGGATCGTTTTGTGACGGCTGTCTGCGCCCGTCTGGATCTGCGCGTCGGTCGCGCCGAGGTGGCCAGCGCCGGTCACCTGGGTCCGTTCGTGAAGCGCGCCAGCGGGGGCGTGGAGAGCCTGGCCACCGGCGCCGGCCTGGCCCTGGGGATCTTGCCAGGTCAGCAATACATGGAGACCTCGCTGGACCTCTTTCCTGAAGACGCCTTGGTCCTGGCCACCGACGGAATCACCGATCGCCTGGCCAGCCCGTCCGATCTGCTGGGCGAACGCGCCCTCTTGCAGCGGCTGGCGGCGGCCCCCCACAGCATCTCGCACATCTGCGACAGCTTGCTGGGGCCGGACGCGCTGGCCGGCGAAGACGCCACCGTGGTGGTCCTGCAGATTCCGCCCCGGCACCGCCGCGCCACACCGGTCCCGCACTCGAATCAATAGGTCCTCTCCAGCCGCCGGTTTTTGCGCCTGACGACGTCCGCGCGCAGGATAGCGTGGTGCTGTTGATCGTCGGAACCGTGGGCCGACCGGCATGAACCCCGTCGACTCGTTCTTCTCGGGGCTGCGTGGGTCGTTCCGTCCCGACGACGATGCCGGGGCGGTGCTGCTCGTGGTGCTGGCGGCGGCGCTGGTGGGATTGCTGATCTGGTTCGTCCGGCGCCGGCGCCGCCAGGCCGCGGCGGCGATCGAGGCCTGGCGCCGATTCGTCGCCCAGCACCACCTGACCGTCGACGACGTCGAGGTGCTGGAGGCCCTGGCCGCCGTGGCGGTACAGAGCCCGCTGGCGATCGGTTCGCGGCTGGAGGCGTTCGAGAAGGCGACAGCCGCCGCCTTGCAAAACCAGACGCCGACGCTGCTGGTGCGCGAGAAGGATTTTTTTTCGCGCGTCCACAACCTCCGCCACGTGCTGGGTTTCGCCAACCTTCCCGATCATTTCCCCCTGCTGACCACGCGCGAGCTGCTGCCAGGGACCATCGTCGAGCTCCGCGGCGCGCCCGCGTCGATCATCGAGGTCACCGAAGCCTACTGGTCGATCAACTCGCCGACCGATCTGCCGGTGGGCGCGGGCGCCGTCGTGGAAGGCGTGGTGATTCGCGCGCACGAAGCCCGTTACGTTCTGACGTGCCGGCTGCTGGCGGCCAAGCCGTTCGATCACGGCCGCGTCCTGGTGCTGGCTCACGACGAAGCGCCGGCGCGTGCCCAGCTGCGCGAGTTCGTGCGCGTCGACGCCCAGGGCACGGTTCGCTTCCACCCGGTGCCCCTTCCAGGCACCCCACCGCCGCCCAAAGGCGCCGCGGCGGACACCATCGGTTCCCTGCTGGACGTCAGCCTGGGGGGCATGGCGCTGCACGTCCCCTCGACCTGGCCGGAGGGAACGCCCGTGGTGGTCGCATTCGAGTTCGGCGGCGAGGCCTTTCAGGGGATCGGTGCGGTCGTCCTCGACTGCCGGGCGGTCGCGCCCAGCGAACCGGACGCAGCCGGCCGGCACCTGTTGCGCTTGACCTTTCGCCATTTTTCTGCCGGCGACGAACAACGCCTGGCCGCCGCCATCACCGCCCACACCGCCCGCCCCGCGATGTCGGAGGGCTGAGAACCGCCCCAGGCCGTCCGTCTAGGGTGACGGCGGGTGCGCCAGAAAATCGCGCACGATTTCGCGCAGCCCCGCCCGATCGTACACGAAGAACAGCTCCTCGGGGCGCGGGCCGCGACGAAAGTAATCGACGTCGGGAAGGCGTGGATAGTCTTCGCGGCGCGGCCCCGGGCCGCAGGATTGTTCGCGCGGCGACAGCCGCAGGTCGTGCATTGATTCAAGCGCGTACAGTTTGCGGCGCCGCAGCTCAGGATCGACCGGGTGCGAGTAGACGCGCTGGACAGGCAGGTCGCGCACAGCCCAGGGCGGCAGCGACACATCGGTGTCGGCGGGCCCATACGGATAAAGATTCTCGGCCGAGTGATTCGTGTACAGCAGCACCGTCACCGGTTGCGTCCAGCGGCGCAGCGCCTCCTCCGCCGCCACCGTCACGTAGTCGTGATCGGAATGACCGTCGAGGATGGGATGCGGCATCACGATCACGGCGGGGCGAACCTTGCGCAGGAGCTGCACCAGGTCGTCCACCAGATGCGCCCAGGTCGCCGTGCGCGCGCTGGACGGCAGCAGCCGCGACAGGTTCACCCGCCTGTAGAGGGAGACGTCCTGGTTCGGGCCGTACATCTCGGCGAACACGGTCCGCGGCTTGTCGTGCATCTCCTGCAGGCGGGCGTCGAAGTACCCCAGGTTGAGGCAACGCTGGGGCGGGATGCCGCCCTGCCAGGGGACCGTCACGCTGTCCAGGGCGCGCAGGTAACCTTTGAAGGCGTACTGCTCGGCCCGCTGGTCGGCGGGAAAGTCGTCCTTGTAGTTGGCGTCGCCGGCGTTCCCGGCGGTGACGGTGACGATGGTGGCGGGCTGGCCGGCGTAAAGGCCGAAGGCGGCGATCTCGGCGTCGTCGGGATGCGGGGCCAGCACCAGCAGCGGACGCGCGCGGTGGAGCTCGCTGGCAAACAGACGCACCGGCGCCGGCCCCGGGCGCAGCGTCGTGCCGTGGGTGGTGAGCGCGACGATGACGGCGGTGCCGCCGCCGGACAGGGATCCGCGCAAACGGCTGACGTTCAACCAGCGCAGACCGCTGGCGCCACGATCCAGGTGCTGGCGCACGCGCCCGCCACCGGCGACGACGTCGATCCAGGCGTCGCCGGCCGGAGCGGCGGGGCTGACCTGCACGCCCACCAGCGCCGTGTCCCACCTCGTGGTGGCCGGCGCCGTCCAGGTGGCCTGCGCGCCCCCGCTGGTCGCCACCAGCGTCAGCGTCGCTGCCTGGCTGGCCCCGGCGGCAAACAGGTAACGGTCGTCGGCGGCCCTGGATACGCCCGGCCAGGTCGTCGCGGCGATAAACGCCAGGGCGATCCCCAGCCGACATCTCCTCGCCAGCGTCAGCCGGTGTCTCATCGCCCGGAAGGAGGTTCGACCCACTTGACGCTGTGGTCGCCGGTGACGGCGATGGTTTCGAACGGCGAGTCGATCTGAAAATACGACCAGGGGCCGGGGATGAACGGATAGCGTTCGATCACCCGCTGGTCGATCTCGACGCCCAGCCCCGGGCCGGACGGTACGGTCAGCACGCCGTTGTTGATGTCCAGCGGCTGCGCCAGGATCTCGTCGGCCAGCGGGAAAGGATACATGCCGGCCCGCCCATTGTTGGCGTAGCAGGGATACTCCAGCCACTCGACGACCTCCTCGGGCCAGCAGATCCCGAAGTGGGCCGCCGCCAGCACCTCCAGCGTGGTGCCCCAGCTGTGAAACGCAAAGCGCAGCCCGCGCCGCCGGACCGCCTCCACCACCCGCGCGCCCATGGCGAACCCGCCCTGACAGCAGACGTCCATCTGCACGAAATCCGCCGCGCCGCTGTCGATCAGATCCATGAAGCCGGCCTCGTCAGGCTCGTGCTCGCCGGTGGCCACGGGGACATGGCCCAGTGCCCGCAGGCGGCGGTATTCGGCGTGGTTCTCGGGCGGCAGCGGTTCCTCCAGCCAGGTGATCCCCTGGCCTGCCATCGCCGCCGCCAGACTGGCCACGATGGTCGGCGAGTAGCTCTTGTCGCCCATGCGCCACCACGAATGGGCGTCCACCATCAGCCCGAACCCCGGCCCCGTCGCCCGCCGCATCTTCTCCACCGTCTCCAGATCGCCGTCCGGCCCCAGCGCCGGGCGCATCTTGTAGGCGGGAAAACCCATCGCCTTGACCGCGGCCGCTTCAGCCGCGTAACCGTCGGGCGGCATGTACATCCCCGCGCTGCCGTAGAGCTTGATCTGGTCGCGCACCCGGCCGCCCGCCAGCTGCGACAGCGGCACCCCCTGCGCGCGGGCGGTCAGATCCAGCAGGGCGATCTCGACCGCCCGGTAGGTCTTCGTCAGTTCATTCGCGTCGGAACGCAGGCGGCTTTGCCGCCGGAGTTCCATCGCGGGAGGTCTGGAACCCGTTGAGGGTTCCAGTTCTGCAACGTCGCCCTGAAAGTTGAACGATGCTGACGCCTGCGGGTCGCGCCCCAGCAGAAACGGGGCGATCACCTCGCGGATCTCTCGGTCGGCGCGTTCATGGGCGGGACCGGGCGCGAAGCCGGACAAGCCGGCGTCCGTGTCGATGCGGATCAACATGGCGTCGCGCTTGAGGATGGTGCGCTCGCCGTTCCAGAACTTGATCCGCATCGGTTGCGGAAAGGGGAACGACATCAGGAACGATGCGACCTGCGTGATCTTCATCAGGGCTGCCTCCGCGTGCGACAGCCCGCATCATCGCATAGGTTCCGGGCGCGGAACCGGCATCACCTCGCCTACCTCGACGCCCCCACCATGTTCCCCACAGCGGCGATCGCCGGCCCGCGCCTGGGCCTAAACTTTTATCCACCACCATCATCATCCAGGCCGCGGACGAGTGCTGTTACGTTTCAGAAAAGATTTCGTTTCCAGCCACGGACCGTGTTGGCGATTCCGCCGCCGGTGTACGCTGTGGGCGGAGGCCAATGCGCATGCTCGGAATGCTCGCAGAGTTTGGACGCCTTGTTGCTGGCAAGTGGATCCAGCAGGGAATGGCAAGAACAGGCCTGGCGGTCGTGATGGCCACCGTCCTGGCGGCTGGATGCGGCGTCCACAAGTCAGATGATGGGGGCGCGGGCGACGCCGCCGCTGCTACCGGGGGCTCTTCCGGTTCGGGCACGGGCGGCGCGCGGGCCGGCACCGGCGGCCAGACGATCGACGTCGGTTCCTTCGACATCAACCTGGACGGTCTCAGCCTGGACGGCTTCAGCCTGGACGGTTTCGGGGCCGACATCAGCGTCTCCACCTGCCCAACCGGCGTGAAGACCGGCGACGCCTGCACCAGCGGCGAGACCTTCTGCACCGGAAGCGGGGGCCGCGGCTGCTATTGCAACGGCGGCAAATGGGTCTGCCTGGGCGGGTGAGAACCATCGTCCGGACGGCCGTCTTGGCGACGCGCGCCACGATTTGTTATTGGCCGTCACGATCGCGATCACTTCTCTCCTGGATCGTTCCGTTCTAGACTGCGGCCCAATCGAGGTAAGGGTGGTCAGAGAAATCTTCAGTTTTTCGCGGAGCAGGCACGGGGGACCGGTGGTGGCGGCGGTTTTGTGCGCGCTGGTCGTCGCCGCTGCTGGCAAAAGGGCGCAGGCCCAGGCGAACGATCCCGTCGAAGAGGATCTGCTAAAGCGCGGTGTCGAGAGTCGCAAGCAGGGCGACGACGCCGCCGCTCTGGAGCTGTTTCGCCGCGCGCTGGACCGGCACGCCAGCCCGCGCGCGCTGGCGCAGGTGGGTCTGGCCGAGGTGGCGCTGGGCCAGTGGGTGAATGCCGAGGGGCACCTGGACGCTGCGGTCGGCGCATCATCTGATCCCTGGATCAAGAAAAATTCCGCCACCCTGCTGTCCACCCTGGCCAAGGTGCGTGAAAAGCTGGGCAGCCTTCAGGTCCTGGGTGAACCGGCGGGCGCTGAAATCACCATCGAGGGCGAGGTGCGCGGCAAGGTGGGCTCGAAACCGATCCGCGTGCGCAGCGGGGACTGTCAGTTCGAGGTGCGGGCCCCGGGGTACGCCTCGCTCCGCCGCGTGGTCGAGATTCTCCCGGAAAGCCTGACCCGGGAGACGGTCAACCTTTCCCGGACGGCGGTCGCCGCCGGGCCTGGCCCCTCGCCCTCGCCGTCACCAGCGCCGGCGGTCCAGGAGAACCTGGTGACCACCGAGGCGCCGCCGGCCCCGGCACCTGGCGCCGAACCCGATCGAAGGCTGCGCATCGCCAGCTTTGTCCTGGCCGGTGCGGGCGCTGCGGTGGCCATCACGGGCATCGCCTTTGGCATCAAGGCCCGGTCGCTGGCCGACAAGAACAGCAGCGCCACCGTCTTCGATCCGGACGCGGAGAGCGCGGGCCACCGCTATCAGACCCTGCAATATGTTGGCTATGGGCTGGGCGGGGCGCTTATCGCGGCCGGGGTGACAACATTTTTCCTGAGCCGACCGAAGACTGGGGCGACTCATGAACAAAAGGTGTCACTGGTGGTCTATCCGGGCGGCAGCGTCGCCAGTTTTGAACTCATTTTCTAATCGGTTTCTCATCGGCCTGGGGCCGACCAGGAGTATCAGGTCTATGAAGCTTAAAATTTGTTTGGTCTTGGCAGGCCTGTTCGCCGCCGTCGGCTGTCAGTATTCGGACGCTCCCGAGAACGGGCGCCAGCGCTGCGCGGCGGGATCAAAGCCGTGCCCCGACGGGTATTACTGCTTCGCCGGCAACAACACCTGCTGGAAGAACGGCAGTTCGCCCGGCGACGCCGGGGCCGGGGATGTTGCCAAGGACAGCGGCGCCGATCATGGCGACCTGCCGTCTCAGGCGGACGCCGACGACACCATCGGGATGGTGCCGGACGGCGCCAGTCCCGATGGCTCCCCCGTCGATGCGTCGCTGACCTGCGCGACCGGCAAGCACATCTGCGATGACAGCTGCGCCGACGACACCAGCGCGATGACCTGCGGCGCCTCGTGCACCCCCTGTCCCATCCCTGAAGGTGGAACGGCCACCTGCGTGAGCGGAAGCTGCGGGGGCGCTTGCTCGGGTGACAACAAACTCTGCGCCGGCAAATGCATCGCCAAGGATGCCGTCTGCGGAACCTGCGCCACCGGCACCCACGACTGCCACGGTGTTTGCGCCAGCGACGACAGCGTCAATTCGTGTGGCAAGTCCTGCACCCCGTGCGCCGTGCCGGCGAACGGCCACGCCACCTGCCAGACCGGGCAATGCGGGATCGCCTGCGCCACCGATTTCGTGCAGGACGGCAGCAGCTGCATCAACGAAAAGTCCGTTCCGTGCACGCCCAACACCCTGCCGGCGGGCGCCAGCGACGTCAGCGGCAACGTGACCGTTCATTACACGACGGCCGGAGGCTGGGAGACGCCGGCCAAGTGCGCCTGGAAGTGCAGCGCCGCCGGGACACACCGCTGCGGCGAGACCTGCGCCGATGACAGCAGCGTGAACAGTTGCGGCGTGTCATGCACGCCCTGTTCGGTTCCCAGTGGCGGCTCGGCGACCTGCAGCGGCGGCATTTGCGGCGGCGCCTGTCCGACCAATCAGAAGCTGTGCATGGGCCAGTGCATCGCCACCAACGCGGTGTGCATGGGCAACTGTCCGGGCGGCAGCCATCCCTGCAGCGGGCTGTGCTCGGCGGACGACAGCCTGAACTCTTGCGGAACGTCTTGCACGCCCTGCGCGGTGCCGGCCAACGGTCATGCCCTGTGCCAGGCCGGGCAATGCGGGCTCGCCTGCAGCACGGACTACGTTCTGGAAAACAGCACCTGCATCAATCAAAAGACGGTCCCCTGCGACGCCAACAACGCCAACCCGGCCAACTCCAGCGACGTGGCTGGGAACGTCGTGATCCACTACACGACGGCGGGCGGTTGGGAGTCGCCGGCCAAGTGCGCCTGGACGTGCAACAACGACTATGCCAAGGAAGGCGCGTCCTGCATCAACCAGAAGATGGTCCCTTGCGACACAAACAATGGCAGCCCGGCCAACTCCTCGGACATCGCCGCGAACGTGACCATCCACTACACGACGGCGGGAGGCTGGGAGTCGCCGGCCAAGTGCGCCTGGGCTTGCGATTCGGCCTATACCCAGGAAGGGCAGAGCTGCATCAACCAGAAGATGGTGCCCTGTGACACCAACAACGGGAATCCGGCCAACTCCACCGATACCGCGGGCAACGTCACCATCACCTGGTCGCCGGCGGGTGGATGGACCGCGCCGGCCAAATGTGGTTGGACCTGCAACACCAACTATGTGCTCGACAGCGGCAGCTGCATCAATTCAAAGCAGGTCCCCTGCGCCAGCGGCGGCAACCCGGCGAATTCCACGGAGGTCCAGTCCCAAGTGACCATCACCTATACGACGGCGTCCGGTTGGTCCGCACCGGCCGCCTGTCCGTGGAACTGCAACCAGCCGTATACGAAGAGCGGCAACAGCTGCCTGCCCGCCATCTATATGTTCCCGGCCACCGGGATGAGCGGGGCGATCGGGTCTCGAGCCTCGGCCAACGCCCGCTGCGTGGCGGCGGCGGCGAACTTTTCCTTTCCTCATACCCAGGTGGTCGCCTTCATCTCCTTCAGCGCCACCGACGAGATCCGGGACCTGCCCAGCACCGCCAGCGTTCCGACCAATCGCCCATTTGTCGGCTGGCGGAAGACGAACACCCTGGGCGCTGTCGTGGCGGACAACTGGGCCGATCTCCTGGATGGCACGATCAAGACAGACTTCGTTAGCGCCGGCATTTACAACGACCAAGACCCAACGAACTTCAACAACTGGTTCTCCGGCAGCTTCAGCGACGGATCGCTGGATCAGAACTGCAACGGCTGGCAGCTGTCCAGCGGCAACACCGGGAACTACGGCAACCCCTATCAGCCGGACAAGCGCTGGATTGAGAACAGGACCGGCCTGTGCGGCGGCACCTACGACCTGATGTGTCTCGGTTACACCCCGTGACCGGCAGACAGCGCCACGTACGCAGCGCGCCGCTTATTCATCAAACAATTTTTGTTTGATCGTTTTTTCTGACTGGCGAAGGCAGGCGCGGCGTCGCTTCCCACCTCTGACCACCCAACCGTCAGGAAGAAAAAGACGCGTGTTTCGACGGGATTGAACTGCGTCCCGAAAGAAACTTGGATTACAATCAATCCTCGCGTCGCTGCTCGATCGGTGGTGGGTCCGATCGGGTGCGGACGCGAAACTTTATTACCTAGGAAACCTAGTAGATGCGGAGGATGTCGTGAAGGCGATTCGTCTTTGGGGCCTGGTGGTCCTGTCCTGTTCGGCGCTGGTGGCTTGCAACGATCGACCTGACAACGGGGTTGATGCCGGTGGCGACACGGGAGGTGATCTGGGCGGGGGAGGGAGCGACGGAGCGACGACGGATGTTCCGGCATCGAACGACGCCGAAGATGTGCCGGCGGCCATCGACGCGCTGGACGCGCCGGCGGACGAAAGCACCCTGGATCTCGGTCCTGAGGTCCCGCGCCCCGCCGTCTGCGGCAACAGCCTGGTGGAGATGGGCGAGAGCTGCGACGACGGCAACGCGCGCCCTGGTGATGGATGTTCTGGTGTTTGCCAGATGGAACCTTTCTATGACTGTCCGGTGCCCGGCCAGAAGTGCAACCCGCTGGCGGTCTGCGGCGACGGCAAGCTGACGGGCGGCGAAGCCTGCGACGACGGAAACCCCACCAGCGGCGATGGCTGCTCCAGCGACTGCCAGGTAGAGACGGGATACGCCTGCACGGTGCCGAACCAGAAGTGCACGCCCGTGGCGGTCCCCCGCTGCGGCGACGGCGCGGTGAACGCCGGCGAGGCGTGCGACGACGGCTTCAACGTCAGCGGTGATGGTTGCTCGTCCACCTGCGGCATCGAGGACGGCTGGACCTGCCCCATGCCCGGCAAGCCGTGCGTGCGCGACGACTTCTGCGGCGACGGGCGTCTCAGCGGCGCCGAGCAGTGCGATGACCACAACAACGTTCCTGGCGATGGCTGTGGCGCCTGCAAGATCGAACCGTTCTACGTTTGCCCGACGCCGGGTGCCCTTTGCATCTCGACCATCGTCTGTGGCGACAAGAAAGTGATTGGCGACGAGGCCTGCGACGACGGCAACACCAAG
>DATLVT010000559.1:0-12543 GCA_035577105.1 Polyangia bacterium | reverse complement strand
GACGGAGCAGGGGGACTGAACTTTTGTTTCTCGATCAGCTCTAGCATCATTTCGACGCTCCAGACCATTGCCGACTCCAGCGACATCGAGTTCGGCTGGGACGACTCTCACACTTGTTCATTCCTCACGATCAACAACTTCTCCCAGCCACCGGGCCGCAACGCCTCCCCATCCAGCGCGACGACCCCTCCTCCCAAGAGCTGAGAGCAACTCCGCCAATCCCGCCGACGGTACCCCTGGAGCGCAAACCGGCGGTCCTTGGGATCTTCAACAAGTGCCGATCGCCGACCCCGTAACGGGCGTTCGTATCGACAACAATGGATGAACCCGTATTCGCGCTCAGGTTCCGCAGAACGTCCGGTACATGCGCTGGTCAGCCCCGGGTGGATCGGCGAGATGGGCGAGCTCTGGCTGATCGTCGAAGGGCCTGGTCAACACGTCGGCCAGCACCTGGAAGGGGCCGAAGTCGTCGCGGCGGACGGCGGCTTCGATGGCCTCTTCCACGCGGTGGTTGCGGGGAATGAAGGCAGGGTTGGTGCGCCTCATCGCCGAGGCGCGCGCCTCGGGGGTGACGGCCTTGGTGTCCAGCCGTCGGCGCCAGGTTTCGGCCCAGGTGAGGAAGGCGTCTGGATTGTCGAACATCGGCAGGATGTCCCCGTCGGCGGAAGGGTCGGCGGCGGATGCGCACAGGCGACGGAAGAACAACGTGAAGTCGACGTGGTTCTCGGCGAGACGCCCGAGGAGATCGTAGGCGAGCGCGCGGTCATCGGCGTCGGCGGCGTCGCTGGCGTCGGTGGAGAGATCGTCGGGCGCGAGTCCGAGCTTGGCGCGCAAGACGCGCAGATGCGCGGCCTCGAATCGCGCCGGAAAGCGCTCGAGCCGCTCCTTGGCTAGCCGGACCGCCTCCTCCTCGTCCCTGGACATCAGCCCCAGCAACGCCTCGGCCAGCCGGGCCATGTTCCAGTGCGCGATGCGCGGCTGATTCGAAAAGGCATAGCGGCCCTGGTGGTCGATCGAGCTGAACGTCCGGCCGGGATCGTACTGGTCGAGAAACGCGCACGGCCCGTAGTCGAGGGTCTCGCCCGAGATGGCGGTGTTGTCGGTGTTCATGACGCCGTGGACAAAGCCGACGCCCAGCCAGCGGGCGACCAGGTTCGCCTGCGCGTCGATCACTTGCTCCAGCAGGGCCAGCGCATCGTTGCCGCTGCCGGCAGCCTGGGGATAGTGGCGCGCCAGCGCGTGGGCGGTCAGCGCCACCAGGGCCTCTAGATCCCCGCGGGCGGCGAAGAACTCGAAGGTCCCCACGCGAAGATGGCTGGCCGCAACGCGCGTCAGGATCGCGCCCGGCAGCGCTTCCTCGCGCAGGACGCGCTCGCCCGTCGTCGCCACGGCGAGGGCACGCGTCGTCGGTATGCGCAGCGCCGCCATCGCCTCGCTGACCAGGTACTCGCGCAGCACGGGGCCCAGCGCGGCGCGTCCGTCGCCACCCCGCGAAAACGGCGTGCGTCCAGAGCCCTTGAGCTGGATGTCGCGCCGCTGGCCGTCCTTGCCGACCACCTCGCCCAGAAGGATGGCCCGACCGTCGCCGAGCTGCGAGACGAATCCGCCGAACTGATGGCCAGCATAGGCGAGCGCGAGCGGCTCCGCGCCGCGCGGGAGTTCATTGCCGACCAGCAGCGCGGCTCCGAGGCTGGACGCCAGCAGCTCCGGGCTGGCGCCCAGCAGCTCCGCCAGGGGCTGGTTGATCCTGACGACCCGCGGGCCGCCGACCTTCGTGGGCGCGACGCGCGCGTAGAAGCGACCCGGCAGGCGGGCATAGCTGTTATCGAAAGCGAACAGTTCGGGCGCGGGGTTTTCCGTCACGGTTTCGGTCGACTTTGACATCCAGGTTCAGACTCTGCCACTGATCGGCGTCGTCCCTTCGATGGCCTCGTCCACCTTCGCCCAGGTGATGCGGTCCAGGCGGAACTGGCGGCGTTCGCCGTCGATGGTGCTGACCGCGTCGATGCGCGTCTCGTGGCGATCCAGGGACACGGCCAGCACCCGGATGGTGCGTTTGCTCTCGATGAAGTTGCCGTCGACGTAGGTGATGCGCAGCGGCCGCTGTTCAAACCAGGCGCGTTCCAGGGCGGCGCGCACCTCCTTCTTGCAGGGCAGCGCCGGCACGCCGTGAAAAGAGATCTCCCTCAGGCGGGTCAAGAGCTCGCGCTGCGCTGACGTCGAAAGTGCGCCGCGCACCTTGTCCAGCGCGGAGGCCACCGTCTCGGTGAAAGGCAACAGCCGCATATCGGCGGCGAACTGGCCCAGGGCCAGCAACAGCGCCGCCTCGCGCGCGGTGAAGTTCACGGGCGGCAAGCTATAGTCGCGATCCAGCGCGTAGCCGCCACCGGGCCCGCGCTCGGCGCCCACGGGCAAGGCTGCGGCGCGCAGCGAATCCAGATCGCGGTAGATGGTCCGCACGGTGACCTCGAAGCGTTCCGCCAGGGTCTCGGCGGTGACTCCGGTGCGGCGCCCGCGCAGGTATTCGGCCAGGGCGAACAGGCGTTCGGTTCGGCGCATGTAATACCTGACATACCGCTGACACACCGGGGTGGCAACCTGTCGACATCGAGGCCGATTCGTCAACCCAACCCAAAGGAGCCGCCCATGGAAAACGCGCTGACCCCCACCCACGCCAAGCACCGCGGAAGCTGCCATTGCGGCGCCGTCCGTTTCGAGGTCGCCCTGGATCTTGCGGGCGGCCTGTCCCGCTGCAACTGCACCATCTGCACGAAGATCGGGTCGACCGGCACGTGCGTGAAACCAGAGGCGTTCACGCTGCTGGCCGGCGACGACAACCTGGGGGTCTATGCCTGGGGCGGCAAGATCTCGGTCCGGTACTTCTGCAAGACCTGCGGCATTCACACCTTCTCGCGCGGGCACCTGGCCGAGCTGGGTGGGGATTTCGTGGGCGTCAACGGCAACTGCCTGGATGACGTCGACCTGGGAACGATCAAGATCGCCTACTGGGATGGCCGCCACAACAACTGGTACGCCGGCATGCGCGAGACGCCCTGGCCGGTCTTTGACGGCGAGCGGGCGGCAGCCGCCGGCGGGTAAGAGATCGCCGCCGGCGTCCGCTCAGGCGTACAGATCGGACAGCTCGCCCGCGTACTGGGCGTCGCCCACGCCTGGGAGGGTCAGTCCCATGGCCTTGCTGATGGAGGTCAGCAGCTTGTTGTGCGGCCCGCTGGGGTACTTGATGAACTGGCCGGTCTTGAAGAAGCCACCGCAGCTGCCGATCAGGGTGATGGGGATCCTGCCGACGTAGTGGCTGGAGCCATCCTCCATGTCGCTGAAGGTGGCGATGACGGTGTTGTCCAGGGCGGTGCTTCCGCCCTCCATGGTGGCGTTCAGCTGCGTGGCCAGGTTCGCCACGTTCGAATAGATCCAGTTGTCGATCTTGGTCTTGTCGGCGGCACCCGACGCGCCCAGGTGAGCCACGGCGTGGTAGTCCTTGTTCACGCCGATCCACGGGAACGAGTTTCCGTCGCCGCCGCCGTCGTCGAACATGGTCATGGTGATGACGCGGGTCATGTCGCACTTGAGGGCCAGGGCCATCATGTCGAACATGTCCTTGGCCAGCAGGTCGGTGGTCTTGCCGCCGCTGAGCTTTGGCGCCGCGCAGTTGGCGGTGCTGGTCTGAGGCATCGTCGCCGCGTTCTTGATCTGCGTCTCCAGCTGGCGAACGGATTCCAGGTGGGCCTGGATCTTCATGCGATCGTCCGTTCCCAGCCGCTTGCCGAACGCGGTCAGCTCGGCGGCCGAGAAGTCCAGGATGCTCTGCTGGCGCAGGTTCACCATGGCCATCTGGGCGGGCGGCATCGACGCGCTGGCGAACAGCTTGGTGAACAGGCGCGTGGGATCCAGCTCGGCAGCGTTCTGCTGGCCGGCCGCGCGCCAGGAGGTCGACACGCCGTCGCCGACCGACTTGACGCCCAGGGTGAGCAGCGGGGCCTTCAAGGTCACCGTCTTGGCGATGTTGTCGGAGATCATCTGATCGATCGACGCGGCCGTGGCCTGGCGCGACTCGGATTTGTTCTGGCGCGTGCCGGTCAGCGTGGCGCAGTACGTGAAGTGACCATCGTACTGGAACTTTCCGTCCAGGACGGGCTGGATGTTCAGCCCGTAGATGATGTTCATCTTCGAAGCGAAGGGCTGCAACGTCGACAGCGTGGGCCCCAGCGTGGTCAGCGGGCCTGGATTCGTCGGGTAGAACGAGCTGGCGATGACGCCGTTGCCGTGAGCGACCGAGACGAACCGTTTCGGAAATCCGCTGGGCCCGGCGCCCAGCACTTTTTCGGCGTGGATCAACGGCAGCATCGCCGCCGACAACCCCATGCGCTTGAGCAGTGCCCGTCTTGAGTAGCGTTCAGTGTTCATTGCAGCATTTCTCCCGTGGCAGGCGACCGATAGCTGAAAGAGCGAGAAACGGCGACGCCGACCATGGCGTCGACGATCGACTTGGTTTTGTTGAACGTGCCGGCGACGGTGTTCAGCGAGGCCTGATCGGCGTCGGTCTCGGCGCGCTTGAACCCGAAGCGGAACCACTGGGTGGCGAAGCAGTCGCCCACGGCGGTGCTGCTGGCCAGGGCCTGTGACAGCTCGATGGCGTTGTTGAACGTGCGGTCGGCGCCGTCCAGCTTGATCGTGCTGCGCGCGTCGACCATCCCACCGTTGTCCATCGTCCGGTACTGGCCGATGCCGTCGAAGTTCTCGAAGAAGAACCCCAGCGGGTCGACGAGGCTGTGGCAGGCGGTCGAGCACGGGTTCATATCGTGGGCTTCGAATCGCTGGCGGGTTGTCTTGCCCGCGGCCTGGGACGCCGTCTGCACGGCGGGCGGGGTCATGGGCGGCGGCGGCAACACATCGCACAGGAACCGCTCGTAGACGCGGCGGCCGCGCTTGACCGGGTGGGACCCGTCGGTGGCGCCGGTGACGGACAGGAAGGCGGCCCGGGTCAGAAGACCAGCCCGCTGCGAGGCGTTCAGCGTGGTGTCCATGGCGGCGGTGCCGCGCACGCCGGTGACCCCATAGATGGGCGCCAGCGTGGCGTTCACCGTCGCGGCGTCGCTGGTCAGCAGCGACGTCAACGTCTTGTCGCCCTTCATCACGCTGGCGACCAGCGCGTGCGACTCGTCGATCATCGACTGCTTCAGCGCGTCCGTCCACTGCGCATAGACGGCCGGATCCTTCGGCCTGTCGGTGACCTGATCCAGATTCAGCCACTCATCGATGAACGTGGCCACGGTGGCGGCGCCCTTCGGATCAGCCATCATGCGGCGCACCTGCGCCTCGATGTCGGCCGCCGTCGCCAGCTTGCCGGTGGCGGCGCTGTCGAACAGCGCCTGGTCGGGCATCGAGTTGTAAATGAAGTACGACAGGCGCGAGGCCAGCTCGTAGGGACCGAGCCGGACGACCTTGCCCGCGACGGTGGGTGCGTTGTTGCCCAGCTCCCAGTGGTAAAGGAAGGCCGGCGACTGCAGCATGCCCTCGACCAGGAGGCCGATGGCGCCGGCATAGTTGAGGCCCAGCGTGGTGCGACCGGTGGTGTACAGCGCCGTCAGGCGCATCACCTCGTCGGCGGCCAGCGGCCGGCGGTAGGCGCGCAGCCCGAAGCTGGTGATGAACGCGCTGGCGCAGGCATCCTCGGCCATCCCGGCCGGGCACGGCGCCAGCGTGGTCGCCTTGGCCTCCGCCTCCTTGCCCATGGCCAGCGCGGCGTCCTTCAGGGTGTCCGCATCCTGAAGCGACACCAGGCCGGCCCGCGGATACAGGAACTCGGGATCACGGTCCAGCGGAAAGGCGTTCGCCGGGCTGGTGGTATCACCGATCAGATCCCGCATCGTGTTGTTGAACTCTGCGCGGGTCATCCGCCGCAGCGGCATCGGACCGGCGGCGTTGGGATCGCCAGGGTTCCCAGGGACCACGGGGCCACCTGTGCCGTTGTTGTTGCCGCTCCCGTTGTTGCCCGTTCCGGGTGGCCCGGGATCAGCCGGTTCGTTGATGCTGCCCGTGCAGCCGACGGCCAGCATCAAGGCCGCGATCACGGCACTGACTCTCCCACCTGTTCTCATGATGGCGGTCCTTCCTTCAAACCGAGCAATCATTGGCGCTTGGAGAACAACGACGAGTCGCCCTCGCCGGGCGATCGAGCCTCTACCGTCCTCCCAACCCAGCCAGTCGATGGCACGCATCGTCTGGGTTTCTCCAGGAAACGGCACCTGCGCCCCGGAACCTTCATGTTTCGGTTTTTTTTCGCGGCGGCAGCGGCGCATCGATCGCGAAAATGACGGGGATTGTCAGGGCCGGGCGGGACCTTTCGCAGGGGTGGCGAAAGCAACAGCCGGTCGGGTTGCATGGAAATGGCCACTCCCCGCCCTTTAAAGGTGTCGGGTGCCTGGTGATCCGGCAGCCCAGTGACCCCAGCGCGACCCACCCTTGAACAGAAGTACCCGCCCGACGGCGGGGCCCGGTGGGCTTGGCTGCTCTGGGCGACCGCGCTCGTCTGGCCGGGCGCCGCCGCTTGCGCCCGCGACATGGCCGTGCACGTCGACGCGAAGGCTGGGGGCGACGCGGGCGATTCGGGCGACTCGGGCGATGCGTCGGATGCAGGTTCCGCGTGTGGCCCCGTGGCGCCTCCCAACGCCTGGGCCGGATGGGTCATGCCCAACCCGATGCGCAGCGGTCTGCCGAACCCCGCCAGCTACACGGTCAGCGCCAGCGGCAATCAGGTCAGCGACAATGTCACCGGGCTGGTCTGGCAGCGAAGAATCGATTCCCGCCTGTACAGCTGGGACGACGCCCGGCGGGCGTGCACTTGCCTTTCCATCGACGAATCGGGCCCTGGCAACTGGCGCCTGCCCTCTCGCATCGAGCTGACCTCGATCGCCGACTGGACCACGGCGGCGCCCGCCATCGACAGCGCCGCCTTTCCCGACACGCCCAGCGACGACTTCTGGTCCTCATCGCTCTTCACCAGCGACGACAATCTCAGGCTGCTGGTCTTCTTCCAGACAGGTTACACCAGCTTCGGCAATTACTCGGATCGGTACTACATCCGATGTGTGCGGACGGCGATGCAATCGACGACAACGCCGCCCTCCACGGACTCGCTGGCGCCGCCCGCACGTTACGTGATCACCGGCGGCGCTGTCCGTGATTCCCAGACCAGGCTGACGTGGCAGCAGGCGCTCTCGACGGATCGGTACACCTGGACCGACGCCCGGACCTATTGCGCGCAGTTGCCCCTGGGCGGCTCCGGCTGGCGGGTGCCCTCCATCGGCGAGCTGCAGACCATCGTCGACGAGCGAACCAACCCGTCGATCGATGCGCCGACGTTTCCCGAGACGCCCAGCGAGTACTTCTGGTCCTCGTCGACCGACGCGCAGGATCCATCCCAGGTCTGGACCGTCTTCTTCGCCAACGGCACCACCTACCGAATTCCGACGACCAATCTCAAGAACGTCCGGTGCGTGCGACCCTGATCGCGCCGGATGCCCCGCAGGGCCATCACAGTCTGTTCACTTATCGCGCGCTGACGCTTCAGTTCGGCCGAACGCAGACATTCGTGATGGTGTGTTTGATGGCGGCCACCCCGGGGCACCTGCCGCTGCCAATGAGCAACGGGGGCAACGAACCCAGGTTTTCGTCCATGGTCTTGGAACCCACCGGTACGCCGTCGATCACCATTGTCACCACGCTCTTGGTGCGGGTGATGACGACGACGTGGGGATTGTTATCGTTGAGCGCCGCGCCGGTGCTTGAGAGGGAAGCGTACCGGCTGTTGTCCGAGGATTCCGAGACTTCCAGACGAACGTGTTGATTGACCAGCCAGGCGTCCCAGAACAGCCCGCCCACGCAGATTGATCGTTGATCGGCCAGCCCGATGAAATTGTCGGGCTGGTCGGTCTGCATCGTGAACGAAATCAGGAAATCACCGGTGTGGACGTTGGACAGGCCAGCGGAACACGAGGCGGCGTCCGCGCCGTCCTGACTGTCATTGGAAGAACCATCGATCACGCTGTCTGGGGAAGAGCCATCGCTGCCGCCCGCGTCGATGACCGCGGTGCCGCCCGAGCCGCCGCCTGTCCCCATCGGGCTGGCGCCACCCTGGCCACCGGTACCCGCCGGCCCGGTGTCGCCGCCGCCGGTGCCGGTCTGGCCGCCGCTGTCGGCCGCCGTGATGTCGGTGTAGCCCAGTAGCTGGGCGCATCCGTTGCCAAACGTGCCGATCGCCGCGATCAACGCCGGGATAGCAAATCGCATCGAGAAGGTCGTCGCCCCCTGCCCGGTCATCAGAACGCTCCCTGAAGGACAACACCCACTCGTTGCGCACCGACGGCCGCCGAAACCGCGACGCCCTTGGTCTTGCTCTCGCCGCGTTCGCCTGCCGTGAGGTAAAGATAGGCGCCGCTGGCCATCAGCGCTGCACCCGCGACGAAGGCCGTGGTTGAGACGGTTGCCTCACTCAGGCCCTGGCTTCGGTGTGTATTGGCGCTGGCGGCGTCCACACAATGGCTGGGATCGCCTTGGCAATCGTTCTTGACCTCGCTCCAGGCCGACCTTGCCTTCAAGCCATAGACGGCGCCGATCACCGCGCTCACCACTCCCAATCCGGCGGCCGACAGTCCGATCACCTGGCGGGTACCCAGCCCACGTTTCTGGACGGGCGGCGCCAGCGGCATATCCGTAGCGACGGGCGAGATCGCCGCCACCGTCGGTGGTGACACGCTGCCGATGATGACGCGTTCGTGGCGCGCGATTTCTCCCTCCTGGACCATCAGGCGTGTCGTAACCGTCGGCCCAGCAGGCACATCAAACGTGAAAGCGTGCAGCCCGGGATCGACATTCAGCGGCGTCCCATCCAGATGGTCCGTCAACAACTGGCCGTCGATGGAAACGCGAACGATGACAATTTCAGCTCCCGAGGGAGATCGAACCTCGAACACCAGGCTCGGCTGCGCCACCTTGAGATCATCGAGACGTCGCGTGCAGTCGTCCCAGATCATCGCCGGGCAGGATTCAACCGCGCAACGTTCCAGGCGTTCCCTGGCAGAGGCAAAATGATTTTGACGTCGCAGCGCTTGCGCCGCGGCGTTGTCGTCCACGCATTGTTGCGTCGACGGATTGGCACGCGCGGAAACAGGGATGCCCGTGCCGGCAACGGCCACTCCGATCGACAAGACCAGGACAGTCGCTCGCGGGATCATCGAAAGCACTCGACCTTGAAGATGCGGGCTCCCTGGTCGTCGTAGTAGTAAGGAGGGCGGCAACCGGTGGCCTTCGTGTTTGCTGCCTGCGGGCGGGCGTGCCCGCCAGTGGCGTGCGCCGGACGCCGCGGGGCTGCCGTCGCTTTCGAGCGCGCGGGCGCAGCCAGGGGCGGCTGTTCAGTCGCGCCGCTCAACTTGCTCGGCAGCTCGGGGGAAACCACCCCAACCGATGCAACAGGCGTTACGTCCGTCGGTTTCTGGGGCGCCGTCCGGTTCGCGATGCTCTCGGGTCGTTGCGCCACCACCGGGCCACGCTTGTGGAGGATGTAGCCGCTTCCGACGATCACCAGAAAGGCAACCAGCGCCACCGCGGCAGTTCGAATCGAAAATGGGAAGGATCGCAGCCGTCGATCAACGGCTGCAATGGCCGCAATACCCACCCGTATCGGTTGTTTGTCGGCAGAAGCCTTGCGATCCAGATAACGCCGCTGGCACGACCGCAACGCCACGGCCATCGACGTGACGTCCTGGAATCGATCGTCCGGACTCTTTTCCAGGCAGCGCAGCACGACGGTCTCGACGTCGGCCGGAATTTCGTCGCGCAGGCGCCGCGGCGGCAGGGGCGGATCGTAGGCGATCTTTGTGGCCAGGACCGGGACGCTGGGCGCCTCGAACGGTACCCGCCCGGTCAAGAACTCGTAAAAGAGGATCCCCAGCGCCCAGATATCCGAGCGTTTGTCGGCGGTGTTTGCGTGGAACCATTGCTCCGGCGGCACGTATCCGGGCGATCCCAGGATCGACCCGGCTTTTGTCATCTGAGAAGCCTTGTGATTGCTGCTGGAGATGATCTTCGACACCCCGAAGTCCAGCATCTTCACCAGCGGTCGGCCGGCGGCGCGGGGCACGAAGAACAGATTCGACGGTTTGATGTCTCGATGAATGATGTTCATGGCATGGGCAGCGGCCAGCGCGGCGCACGATTGCAACATCGCATCGATGGCGTGCTCGACGGACAGTCGACCGTGTTCTTTCAGATACGCGGCGGCGTCCTGTCCCTCCAGAAACTCCATGACCATGTAGGGAATGCCGCTGTCCAGTTGCCCGACGTCAAGAATGCGCACCACATTCTCGTCGGCGATCTTCGCCGACGCCCTGGCCTCTCGTGCGAAGCGCGAGATCGCATCGGCGTCGCTGAGCAACTCCGGAAGCAGCACCTTGATCGCCAGTCGCGTACCCAGCTGCACGTGGCGCGCGGCATACACACTGCCCATCCCGCCGGACCCCAGTGGCTCTTCGATCAGGTATCGACCGTTGAGGACGTTGCCCGTCTTTATCTCGTTGAGGTACGAAAGGACGAGGGCGGCGTGGCCCGGCGCGGTCATCATCGGGACACCCGCCGCCGCGGGAATTGGTCGCAACCGCACGACTTTCGATTGGGCCTTGCAAGATTGGTGAAGGACATCGGCTGGGTAAAGAGGCAGACCGCCTATCTGTGCGACCTGTCGGATGCGCGGCGCACCCAACTCCTGGCCAGGTTTATCGACGGGTCCGGTCATTTCTAAATAGGCCCCGCGCCGGACCTTTGCCGGTGACCAAGGTGTCCTTGTTTCGAATTTCCAGCAGCTTGCGTGCGTTCGTCGTTCGACCGATCTGTTGTTCCAAAAACAACAAGGTGTTGCCTCGCAGCCACCAGCCCATCGAGAGCGGCGAGGAGAAAGTGGTCAGTTATCGCGGTTCACCTAAAATTGGTAAGCTGTCACACGTTTTGCATCAAGCCTGTTCGTGTTCGAAAATCGATTTCTCAGCTCGATCACGGTGGGTTTCCTTCTGATGGGTCTGGCGATGCTCGGTTGCAATGAGCTCCGGGAAGAATCGTCAACCGGGCCTGGGCAAGATTCCCTCGCGACGGAGAACGGCCTTGCGTCCATCAACGGTCTGGCAACCTCCAACGGCCTTGCCTCCTTCAATGGTCTCGCCACCTCCAATGGCCTTTCATCCTTCAATGGCCTCTCGTCCTTCAATGGGTTGATGACCACCGCCTCGGGCCGCACGACTGTTTCCTACCTGGTGAAGTGCGCCCTTCCGGCGGGTCACCAGATCACGAAGCAGGACCAGCTGGGCAACTGGTACACCTACCAGGGCAGCATCGGCGTCGGGCCGGGCTGGGAAAACGGCGCATGCGACCAGAGCTGCCAGCAGGCCGTCTCCGCCTGCATGATGGCCCACGTCAACACGGCCGGCGTGCACATTCCACTGTGGCTGGACTCTCCGGCCCTCGCCATCGGTTGGGGACAGAACACACAGTACCCCAACCAGGAGGGGACCTATTTCGGCAACATCTTTACGACCGACGCCAGCGGCAAGACGCCTGCTTACTATTGCAATGGCCCATCGTTCACCAAGGAGATCGTGCCCGGCCGTCTTGGTGGATACATGCCCAACACGCCCTACTCCAACCCGTTTGGCAAGGATGCGCTCTGCCAGGGCAACTGTATCGCCGCCGATTCACCCAACCAGAACGACGGTTACAAGGCTTGCATGGGATACAACATCCCCGTCACGGTCTGGCGCGAAAACGCACCGTCATTCAGCCCGACGACCACGTACAAAGTCTGCGCCAAGAACAGCGGCCGATGCCTTGATGTCAAGAACGCGCTGACAACCGACGGCGCGGCGGTGAAGCAAATTTCTTACCGGGGCGCCGATCAGCAGAAGTGGTACGTGACCAGTGTCGACGGCGGCTATTTCAAGCTCTGCGCCAAGCACAGCAACAAATGCCTCGACGTCGCGGGCGCCGCTCTACAGGACGGGGCAGATATTCAGCAGTTCTCTTACGGGGGTTACGCCAGTCAGCATTTCGCTGTCTCTCCGATGGGGGCGGGCTTCTTTGCGGTCGTCGCCAAACACACCAGCAAGGCCATGAGCGTTCAGAACAGCAGCCTGGTTGACGATGCCCTCATTCAACAGAATTCTTACAGTGGCCAGCCGAACCAACTCTGGTCGATTGTCCCGGCCAACTGATCGCCTCTCGCCGTTCACCTGCGTCGTTCCGCTAGACCGTAAACATCGATCGTTGTGACGGGCGGCGGCGCCGACGATGGAGCGTTCGGCGACCGACTTGTCGCCCGGGGGGCGTTGACGAGTCGGTGGTGGCGACCCACAGATCTCATCAGTGGGGTAAGCATGGGTCACAGGGTGGGTTGGTGTTCAGGGATGGTCTTCCTGACCGCGCTGGGTTGCAGCGCTTCGGGGGTCAAGTCTGCTGGCGGTGGTGCCGGTGGCGCGACAGGTG
>DATLVT010000558.1:0-4101 GCA_035577105.1 Polyangia bacterium | reverse complement strand
TCATGGCGTTGATCGATTCGACGACGTCCGAGCCGATGAGCGTGGTCTTTTCCAGCGCGTGCTGGGCCAGCGTGCGAACCGCTGTTTCGACCTCTTCCTTGGCCCGGTCCGACTGGGGCTTGAACTGCTTTTGCAGCAGCGAGCTGAACTCGCTGGCCTCCGCGGTGGCGCCCGCGGCGGCTTCCTTGCTTTGTTCTGCCTCAGCCATGACTACTTGCCGTCCTTATCGGCCGGGGCATCGCCCGGTTGCTCAGGTTTCGGCGCGGAGGCCAAAGTTTTTAACAAAGTCGGGTCGCGCATCACTTTGCCGATCAATTCTTCCGCCCCGGTCTTCCCATCCATATAAGTGACCAGGTTGGTGAGCTGTTGACGGGCCTCGAGAAGCTGGTTGAGCGCCCCCACCTTTCGCGCCACGGCGGCCGGTGAGAAGTCATCCATACTTTCGAACGTTATATCCAGGTTCAAATTCCCCTCGCCGGTGAGCGTATTTGGGACCTGAAACGCGACGCGCGGCTTCATGGCCTTCAGCCGGTCGTCGAAGTTATCCGCCGAGATCTCCAGGAACTTTCGGTCGGCCACCCCCGGCAGCGGCTCGGACGGTTTACCCGACAAGTCCGACATGACGCCCATCACGAACGGCAGCTGAATCTTCTTCTGGGCGCCGTACAGCTCGACGTCATATTCGATCTGAACCCGGGGTGCTCTGTTTCGCGCAATAAATTTTTGGCTGCTGCTGCTCATGTGACCACCTGCCTCCTATGGATGGAACGTCGAGACCGCTATTCGGTTCTCCCTTTCAGGACCTCGACCTGTGAAATTGCATCTGGAACCAGCTCCCGGACGATGTCGATGAAGCTCATCATGACCAACCGTTTGCAGCGGGCCATGAAGAGCGGAATCGGGCTGGAAGGTTCGTGGCGCTCATAGTACGCGGAGATTTTGTCCAAGGCTCTCACTACGTCTTCACGTGAACTGATCTCGCCTGGAGCCCCGCCACGGCTTGCCATTGACGCACCTCCCCCTGTGACGTCGGTCGCTCCATCGGTGACTCCGCCGTCGGCGGAGGGCGCTCGAATGGCCACCTTGGCGGCCAGGAAGTTACTGGCCTTGCGGACCAGCGGGACCAACCGGCTGAAACTCACGCCGCTGACGGCGCCTACCTGAGCAGCCACCGACAGTTCCAGCGCGGCCAGGGCCTCGCCGGTCGACCGGGCGGCGGCCGCGGTATCCAGCAGTTCGGGCAGATCGCAGTCCAGGGCGGCGCCGTCCAGCGAGGCCATGGTGGGCGGCTCTGTGCCCGCCGGCGCCTGGGCATCCCCCGAAGCAATCTCCAGATCCTTCAGCGAAAATCGGCCCAGCGTGCGCGACGAGACCAGGGCCGTGGCCCGGACGCCCGCCACGGTTGCGTTGTCGGCGATGCTGCCGAGCACGTTGACCCGCATGGTCGGATCGTTGTCGTCGTCGGGATCGAGGCGCGGATAAACGCCGGTCCACTGGTTGTCGACGAAGTCGCGCAACACCGCCAGGCCCTGCGAAAAACCGCTCCAGCCGCTGGTTCGCAGCAGGGCCTTGGTCAGATGGACGGCGACGCGCAGATCCTTGCTGCGGGCCAGAAGCTCCACAGATTGCTTCTGCACCAGCTTCCAGTCCGGATCCTCTGCCGGCACGATGGTGCTGCCGATCTGTTGTTCCGGTTTTCCCTGCGCCATCCGCTCCAGCTCGGCGAAGGCCGCGTCATATTCCAGATCGACGCCGCAGGGATCGTCGCCGCCGATGGGGGCAAGAATGGTGTCGAGGGCAAGGGAGGCCATGGCGCGGCTAAAGCAGCGCGCTTATTAGGTCGCAGCAGGCGCGCCTTGTCAATTCCAGGATCGCTGTGACGCCCCGATGACAGCCAGGGATGGGTCGGCTGTTAACATTCGGTGGTTGACCATGGGGGAGGGACCCCGCGTCAGGGATCGGTTATGATGCCGCCCTTATCCGATCTGCACTGCACTCGTTCGATGATGCTTGAGGTAAAAATCAAGGCGCCGGCCGGCGGTCCGGAAAAGACGTTGCGGTTTTCGCAGTCGCCGGTTCGCATTGGCCGGAACCAGCTGAACGACATTTCGCTACAGGACCCATTCGTCTCTGAATGGCACGGCATCATCCGGTTCGATCAGCGGAACATCGCCTATTTCGACCTGGGCTCGACCAACGGCACGATCCTGGAGGGCAAGCGCCTGACCAAGAACGTGGCCATGGAACTTTCGGATACGTCGCTGCTGCAGCTGGGTCTTCTGGAGCTGACGGTGGCGCGGGTGGAAACCGAACCGGCGCCCGTCGCCGCCCCACGCAGGCCGCAGACCGGTCCGCACAAGACCATGGCCTGGGGATATTCCCCGTCGCCCTCCCCGGCCCCCGCCTCCATGCCGGTCCTGGGCGACGCAGCGGTGGCAGGAGGCATGGCCCCCAGCGGAAGCATCGACGTCGATCTGTCGCTGACCCCGCCGCCGGCCTCGGCCCGGTCGGGCGGCGACCTGGGGCGAAGTTCGGCGGTGCCCGGCCACCTGCCAGCGATGCCGTCCGGACCGGCTGCCAACGGGGAAGCGGCGCTGCTGGCCCGGCACGCCAAGCTGCTGGAGGCCTTCGGAGAGGCCTTCATCGGCCTGCGCAAGGGCTATGAACAGTTCGGCGCCGAGGTGGGCGTTCGCACGATCAACGGCTCGACGCCGCTGCACCGGGCCCGCACCCGGGCCGAGGTGGTGGATTACCTGCTGCAACCGAGCGTCGATCCCGAGGCGGCGGCGCGCGACCTCATCGCCATCTTCGCCGACTTCGGCATCCACCACATCGCCATGATGGAGGGGGTGACCGAGAGCGTGCGCACCATGCTGCAAGCACTGGATCCGCGCGCCAATGATCTGGAAGACGCGGCGCCGCGCCTGTTCTCGGGCGCCAAGTTGAAACATCAATGGAAGGCGTATCTGGAACGGTTCGACCAGATGGCCACCGACGACAACGAACTGCACGCCGCGGTCTTTGGCGACGAATTCGCGCGCGCCTACGCCAGCGTCACCGTCGGCGACGACGGCAAGCGTAACGAAGGCGACGATTGATCCCTGCCCGCCTGGCGTGCCGCGCGCGGTTCGCCGCCGGGATCGCCATGCCCTGTCTGGCGCTGGCGCTGGCAGCGGCGAACGGCTGCGCGCACGATCCTCCCGCCAAGGCCCCGGCCGCGGCACGGCCCATCTGCAGCATCGACACGACCGTGGGCACCGACCGGGCGGTCCGCGATCGAATCTACCCGCCGCAGTACTGGTACGTGCTGATGCTGGAAGGCTATCGGGCGTCGGGGGCCATGGTGCGGCCGATCAAGGACTGTCGCGGCTGGCCCATCCGGCAGGACAGCGACGGTTGCGGCGCCGCCGAATCAGAGCCCGAGCTGTCACCGACGCCCCTGGGACCGCGCGATCTGGTGGTGGTGAATCTGGGCGACGCGCGACGATTGGTCTGGGCCATCACCGATCGGTTGCCCGACGGCCAGGGACAGGGACCGGTGGCCATCGCCGAGATCGGCGCGCACGGCATCGCCCTGCGGGCCATGGGGACGCTGCGGACGTATCCAGAGAACGTGGCGTTGCGGCTGGAACGCGTCGGCGCCGCCACGGTCCTGGTGGCGGAAGGCGAAAAATGCGCCGGCAGCGGCACGGTCTGCGAACGCGCGGTGCGCCTGCTGCCCCTTCTGGGTGACCGGTTCGTCAGCAAGCCCATCGTCGACGAACGCAACGTCTGCCTGGGCAGCGCGTTCTTTCCGGTCCGAACGAAGGGCGGCATCGGCCGCCAGACCAGCACCAACTATGAACTGGAAGCGGCGGTCATCTTCGGCGCCGATTCGATCGTCATTCGCGAGCAGCTGGCCATCTCTGAAGGCCACGGATCCGCGCAACAGTCAGCCGGCGCGTACGTGACGCGCGTCCAGTCCGAACGCACGCTGACCCTCAACGGCGGCACCCTGGTCGCCAACGGCCCGTCGTTACTAGATAGATGGCTCGCCCAGCACGGCGGCGGCGGCGGCGGCGCGACGGCGGCCGATCGTAAGTGATCTTGTAGTAGGGTTTT
>DATLVT010000557.1:0-4226 GCA_035577105.1 Polyangia bacterium | reverse complement strand
GGCGACGCCGAGCGCAAGATCCTCAGCGAGCTGCGCAGCGGCGACAAGCGCGCCGTGCTGGCCATCAACAAGGTCGACAAGGCCAAGGACAAATCGACGCTGCTGCCGCTTCTGACCGCCTGGCAGACGGTGTTTCCCTTTTCAGCCATGGTCCCCATCTGCGCCCTCAAGGGGACCAACGTCGACGCGCTGGTGGCCGAGCTGTGCAAGCTGATGCCGGCCGGCCCGCCCTTGTATGGACCGGAGACGCTCACCGACCGCACCGAAAGATTTCTGGCCGCCGAGCTGGTGCGCGAGCAGCTGTTTCTCAAGCTGCGCCAGGAGCTGCCGTACGCCGTGGCGATCAAGATCGACGCCTGGGAAGAACGCCCGCGCGGCGACGTGGTCATCACCGCCACCATCCTGGTCGAGCGCGACAGCCAGAAGGCCATCGTGGTCGGCAAGGCCGGCACCATGATCCGCGACGTCGGGACCGCCGCGCGCGCCGAGATCACCCAGCTCCTCGATCGCCCCGCCCACCTCAAGCTGGAGGTGAAGGTGGCCCCCGACTGGACGACCTCGCCGGAGATCCTGACCGAGCTGGGATACCGGCCATGACCGCGCAACAACCAACGACGGGGCAACGATGACCGCCCGCAAGGACTCGCTCACCTCGCGGCGCTCGCCGTCGAAGGGGCGCCAGCACGCCGCCAGCAAGGCCGACGCCGCCGCCGATGCCAGCCTGCCGCTGTGCGCGCTGGTGGGACGGCCCAACGTCGGCAAATCGTCGCTGTTCAACCGCCTGGTGGGGGGCCGCCCCGCGCTGGTGGAAGATATGCCGGGCGTCACCCGCGATCGCCGCTATGGCCTGACCGACTGGGGGCCGACACGGTTTCGCGTGGTCGACACCGGGGGCCTCGACCCCGGCGCGGGTGGCATCCTGAAGGCCATGCGCGCCCAGACCCTGCGCGCCGTCGACGAGGCCAGCGCCATCCTGTTCGTCGTCGACGCCGTCGAAGGGATCACCGCCGTCGACGAGGACGTGGCGAACTTGCTGCGACGGTCCGGCAAGCCGGTGTTGCTGGCCGTGAACAAGGTCGACGCCGCCAAGCACGAAGCCTTCACCGCCGACGCCTACAAGCTGGGTTTCGAACGCGTCTTCGCGGTTTCGGCGTCGCACGGGCGCGGCATCGGCGAGATGCTGGACGCCCTGATCGGCGTCCTGGGACCATCGGCGCCCGCCGCGCCGCCGGTCGCACCAGCGGTCGCATCGCCCGTCGTCGCCAGCGACAACGTCGAGGAAGACGACCGCCCCGACGACGCCCCCATCCGGCTGGCCTTCGTCGGCAAACCCAACGTGGGAAAATCGTCGCTGGTCAACCGTCTGCTGGGCGAGGAACGGGTGCTGGTTCACGACGCGCCCGGCACCACGCGCGATCCCATCGACACGCCGTTCTCCTTCGCCGGCCGTGAATACGTCCTGGTCGACACCGCCGGCATGCGTCGCCGCCGGTCCATCGACACGCTGACCGAGCACGTCGCCGCCAAGATGGCCCGCGATCAGCTGGACCGCTGCGACGTCGCCGTGCTGGTGATCGATGCCCGCGAGGCCGCCACCTCGGAGGACGCCAAGCTGGCCAGCCTGATCGAGGAGTCGGGGCGGGCCTCGCTGATAGTTCTCAACAAGAAAGACCTGGTTGGCCGGGCCGACATCGACAAGAAGGTCACCACCACCCGCGAAGAGATGCCGTTCATGAAGTACGCGCCGGTGCTGCTCACGTCGGCGGTCACCGGCGCCGGCGTGTCCACCATCCCGGCCGAAGCGGCCCGCATCTTCGCCCAGGCCAGCCGCCGCATCGGGACCGGCGAGCTGAACAAGCTGCTGGAGGGCATCCTGGCCCATCAACCGCCCCCGGCCGGCCCCGGCGGGCGCCACGTCCGCCTTTACTACATCACCCAGGCCAGCACGCGGCCGCCCACGTTCTTCATCAGCGCCAACCACCCGGCGTCGGTGACCTTCGCCTATCGACGCTTCCTGGTGAATCAGCTGCGCAAGGCCTACGGCTTCGAAGGCACGCCGGTGCGGATCATCCTGCGCGCCCACAAGCAGAAACGAAAAGCCTATCCCCGTCCGGAACGGGACTAGCACCGCGCCGCCCGAGCGCTCGTCAAAACAACCGGGACACCCGAAACGCCAGGGAGAAAGCGAAGGGGCTCTGCCCCAGCTCGCCCAGGTGCTCGAACAGATCCACCGGCGCGAACAGGTACTGCAGCACCGCGCCCGTGGCCCAGCGTTTGGTCAGCCAGTAGTCCGCGCCCAGCCCCAGCTCGCCCGCCATTTCGCTGCGCGGACTCTTCACGGCGCCGTCAAAGTGGACAAAACCCACCGCCAGCTGCGCATACGGGACCATGCGCAGCACGTCGAAGGTGTAAGTGGTCCCGACCAGCACGGCCGTGGCCCGCGCCCAGCCGCCCGGGGCCTTGTCGGATGCGCGCGCCTCGACGGGATGCGCGAATTGCTCCAGCATCAGCCGGGCCGCCCAGCCGTCGGAAAAGCCATACTCCCCCTCGGCCGCCGCCAGGGCGCCGATGGGCGAGCGGTCGTCGATGTGCAGGCTGCCGGTTCCCAGGCGCCCCGAGACCTGCCACTCGCCTTCGCCCGCCGCGCGCGCCGGCGACGCCGTCAGCGCGACCGCCAGCCACGCCGCCGCCATCGCCATCGGGGCAGCCGTTGCCGTCGCTGTCCGCGCGCAGCCCGTCATCACGGCGCACTATACGCGAGGGCAGGCAACCGCGCAGGCCGGGGTAGGGTCAGATAGGGGGTCCGATCAACCAGCGCGCCCCGGCGGTCTCCCTTTGATTGACCCTGTGGCGACGCTCTGTTATTCCCTTCCCGCGTGGTCAAGCACATCGACAGAAAAGAGCTGAAGAAGCCCGACCAGTTCGTGACCTTCTGGACACGATTCTCGGCCGAGGCGGCCCGCGTCCTGGCGTCCCGGGGGAAAGCGGTCGCCGTGGGCGCCGCCGCGCTGGCGGTCGTCATCGTGTCGATGGTCGCCTTCACCCAGGTGCGCGCCCGCCGCGCCGAGCGTGCCTCCCAGGCGCTGGCCCGCGTCGATCGCATCGCCACCGCCGATCTGCTTCCCGCCGACAGCACCACGCCGGTCAAGGATGACGGCGTTCCGCATTTCAAGACCGACAAGGAACGCCTGGAAGGGGCCCTGAAAGAGCTGGACGCCTTCATCGCCGCCAACCCGCGCACCGGCCTGCGCGCCGAGGCGCTGCTGCACCGGGGTTCTTACCTGATGGGCCTGCAGCGTTTTGACGAAGCGGTGGCCACCTACCAGCAGCTGCTGGGCAGCGACCTGGAACCGGCGCTGCGCTTCCTGGCCCAGGAGGGCCTGGGGTACGCCTTCGAGGCCAAGGGCGAGCTGGACAAGGCCGCCGACGCCTTCACCCGTCTGGCCGATCTGGCCGGCAAGGATTCATCGAAAGGCGAGGGCTTTTATCAGGACCGCGCCCTTTACCACAAAGCCCGCATCGCCGAGATCAAGGGCAACCGCGCCGACGCCGCCAAGCTGTACCGCGAGGTGCTGGACAAGGCCCCCACCACATCGCTGCGCGACGAGATCTCGAATCGGCTGGCCGTGCTCGAGTCGAAGTGAGCGCGGCGGTGGACCGGACCCGCGTCGGTCATTGTCTCCATCGTCTCTGTCAGGCCGTTTTCCTTCTGGCGCTCGCCGGCTGCGCCGAGGCCACGGTCCGCCAGCTCAGCCCCACCGACCCGCCCGCCCGTCGTGCCGGCGTCCTGCAGATTCGCTGGCGCACGCAGTTGCACGAACACGGCCTGTTCGAGGCCAGCCCGCAGGAGTGCGCCACCGGCGTGCTGGCCCATGACCACCTGGTGATCGGCTCGCGCGCGGCGTCCGTGGTCGGCGTCGACGTCGCGCACGGACACGTTGACTGGGTCACCACCACCTCGGGCGGCATCGACAGCGAAGCGCGTTTCGATCCGGCGCGCGACACGGTTTATCTGGGCGCCGACGACGGCAACTTCTACGCCCTCGACGCCAGACGCGGCAGCGTTCGCTGGTCCTATCGCAGCAAGGGGGCCATCGAACGTCCGGCCGAGCTCGACGGCAGTTCCGTCTACGTGGCCACCGCCGCCGATCGTGTCTTCTCGCTGGACGCCGCCACCGGGAAATGGCGCTGGGGTTACGAACGCGAGACGCCCGAAGGCTTCACCA
>DATLVT010000556.1:0-2111 GCA_035577105.1 Polyangia bacterium | reverse complement strand
CAGCGAATTGAACACCAGCACCAGCGCCACCGACGGCAGGGCGTCGCTGCCCAGCACCAGCTTGGCCAGCGGCAGGCCCAAAAGGACGTTGTTCGAAAAGATACCGCCCAGCGCGAACACCGACTGCGACACGCCGTCCAGGTGAAAGACCGAAGCGGCCAGCACGCGCCCGACGACGAACACGATGAAGCAGCCGCCGAAGAAGGCCAGCAGCAGGCGCGCGTCGACGGCGGGCAGCGACGACAGGTCGCTCATCATGCGAAACAGCATGGCGGGCATGATCACGACGAAGACCAGCTTGTTGCCCAGCTGGGTCCAGGCCGATCGCCAGAAGGGGAGGCGCGCCACCAGGTACCCGACCAGGACGGTGGCGAACAGCGGCGTCGACAGCACGAAGTGCCGGATGAACAGGCTCATGACGTCGGGCCTTGCAGGAGCTCCTCTGCCGCCCAGCATCGCAGATTTTGGGGCGTGTGCGATTCTCGTCGGTGATAATTGCTCATTCGTCGGATCACGCTAACAGCTCTGGTCGCGCTGGCCCTGGCCGCCGTCTGGATCTTCACGCCGCTGCGTTCATACCTCACCGTCGACGCGATGGCCGCGGCGGGCGCCCGGGTGCGCGACAGTCCGCTGGCGCTGCTGTGGGTGGTGGCGGTGTTCGTGCTGGCGTCGCTGGTCTTTTTTCCCATCACCGCGCTGCTGGTGGCCACCGCGCTGGTCTTCGACGGGCCCAGCGGTCTGGTCTACGGAATGGTCGCATCGACGGCGGCGGCCTGGGTGACCTACCTGGTGGGGCGTCTCCTGCGCCGCTGGCACGTGCGCTGGCTGCAGGGCCCGCGGTTCACCAGGCTGTGCCAGCAGCTGCAGCGACGGGGATTCACCACCATCCTGCTGGCGCGCGTGCTGCCGGTGGGGAATTTTTCGCTGTTCAACATCGCGGCCGGGGCCATGGAGCTGCCGCTGGGGCCGTACATGCTGGGCAGCGCGCTGGGCCTCTTGCCGCGCGTCCTGGCCCTGACGTTCTTCGCCGACAGCCTGGGGCGGGCGCTGCGCCATCCGACGTTCAACAGCCTGGCGGTCCTGGTGCTGATCTTGATCGTCACCGCGACGCCGCTCATCTGGCTGCGCCGCCGCGCCCGTCGGGCCGCTGCTGCCGCAGCCGCTACATCTGCTCGGGCGCCGTGATGCCCAGCAGATCCAGTCCCTGGTCCAGCACCCGTGCCGTCAGCTGGCACAGGGCCAGCCGCGAGGCGCGCGCCGGCTCGTCGGCCTTCAGCACCGGGCATCTTTCGTAGAACGTCGTGAAGGCCGAGGCCACGTCATAGACGTAGTTGCAGAGCTTGTGCGGCTGCAGCGAGTCGGCGGTCCGTTCGATCATCGTCGAGAAACCGAGCAGCTCCAGGGCCAGGGCCCGCTCCTCCGGCGCCTCGATGCGCACCGTCCCTGGCAGCGCGGTCTCGTCTTCGTCCTCCTTGCGCAAGCCGCCCTTGCGCAGGATCGACCGGATGCGGGCGTGGGCGTACATCAGGTAGGGCGCCGTGTTGCCCTCGAAGGCCAGCATGCGATTCCAGTCGAAGACATAGTCTTTGATCCGTTCGCTGCTGAGGTCGGCGTACTTGATGGCGCCGACACCGACGGCGTGGGCGATGGCCTTTTGAATGGCGTCGTCCAGCTCGGGCGCCTTGTCCTTGACCGCGTTGGCGGCGCGCTCGATCGCCTCGTCGATCAGCGAGACCAGGCTGACTGTCTCGCCGGAGCGGGTCTTGAACATCTTCTTGTCGGGGCCCAGGACCGATCCGAAGGCGACGTGCTCCAGGCGTACGTCGTCAGGCACCCAGCCGGCCAGGCGGCCGGTGGCGAAGACCATGGCCAGGTGCTGGCTTTGCGGCGCGCCCACCACGATGATGATCCGGCGTGCGCCCAGCGCCGTCGCGCGATGGCGCAGGGCCGCCAGATCGGTGGTGGCATAGCTGTATCCACCGTCCTGCTTGCGGATGATGAGGGGCAGCGGTTCGTTGTCGCGGCCTGTGAACCCCGGCGGAAAGACGCAGACCGCCCCTTCGCTGACCCGGGCCAGACCCTTCTGCTCCAGCTCGGCGACGACGCCGGGC
>DATLVT010000555.1:0-3271 GCA_035577105.1 Polyangia bacterium | reverse complement strand
TCCCTGTCTTTGTCCTTGTCCTTGTCGTGACCTGGTTCGGCGGCGGGTGGCTCATCGGCCAGGTCTTGCAGCAGCGAGACCAGCGCTCGCCCGTCGGCGATGCAGTGGTGGAAGCGCACCAGAAGCGCGGATCCCGTGGGTGTCAGATCGACCAGCTCCAGGCGCCAGGGCGAGCGATCCCGCGCCAGCGGCGCGTTCATTCGCTCACCGGCCAGCGCGATCAGTTCGCCGGCGTCCACGGCGTGCGAGGGGTTCAGCATCTGCACGTGGGCGCGGAGGTCGAAGGCGGCATCATCGCACCAGTACGGCCTTCCGAACGGGTGCGTCGACTCGACGACGTGCTGCCGGAACCGCCGGTGCGGGATGAGCTTGTCGACAGCGAGCCGGTCCAGGGCCTCCAGCGTCACCTTCTGCTCGAAAAGCAGCATCGCCCCGATCACCATGGGGTTCTGGGGGGTGGCCATGTGCCAGCGCGCGGCGTCCTCGCGCGACAGCCGCTCGGCTTTCGGCTGGGCAGTCGTCATCGGCGGTTCACCCCGAAAAGATAGATGCTGGCCGGGCGCTCGTCGCAATTATTGCGTCCACCACGGAGATCGTCCGCATTGACTGCGCCGATCGGCGACATGGCCGTCAAGAACCCCGCGGTCAGTTGGTCGGCACCGGGGTTGCAAATGCACCCTCTGCTTCACACACCGATTGCAAGCGATCGCGAGTACCAGTCAGGAAAGGGAGCGATGCGGCCTTCCAGGCGACAGATCATCGAAGCGGGCGCCCTGGGAGCTTTCTCCCTCGCCGCGGGCTGTGAGCGAAGGCGTCTGCTTGATGGCGCCGTGCGCACCCAGTCCGCGACATCAGCCGCACCCGACCTGGATGTCGTTCTGCGCGCCAGGCCGGCGCGGATGATGATCGACGCCGCTGCCGGGAAGGAGACCGACGTCTGGCGGTTCGAGGGCTCTCGCCTCTCGGGCCGGGCGTCGGCCTTCTCGGAGGAAGGGCTTGGCTATCTGGGACCGACCTTTCGCCTGCGCACCGGCGAACGCGTGCGGGTTCGCTTTGAAAACGGCCTGGGCGAAGACTCGATCGTCCACTGGCACGGCCTGGACGTGACGGAGGAAAATGACGGCCATCCTCGGTTTGCCGTCGGCGCCGGAGGGACGCGTCGTTACGATCTGACGATCGCGGATCGCCCCGGCACGTACTGGTACCATCCCCACCCCGACGGGCGAACCGGCTATCAGGTTCACGCTGGAATGGCCGGGCTCTTCCTGGTCACCGACGACGACGATCAGGCCCGCGGCCTGCCGGCGTCCGAGTTCGATCTGCCCCTGGTCATTCAGGATCGCCTGATCGACGGGAATGGGCAGCTGGTCTACGCGCCCAATCCGATGCTGGGATTTCTCGGCGATCGCATCCTGGTGAACGGACGCGCCGACGCCGTCGTCGCCGTCAAGGCTGGCAGCTATCGGTTGCGTCTGGTCAACGGTTCGAACTCTCGCATCTACAAGCTGGCCTGGAGCGATCAGAGCCCGATCACCGTCATCGGGACCGACGGTGGGTTGCTGGGCAGCCCCGTGGTCAGGCCGTACGTCATGCTGGCGCCCGGCGAGCGAATGGAGGTCTGGGCGGATTTCGGGCGCATGCCCGGCGGCGACGACGTCTGGCTGGAGAGCCGTGCCTTCGCTGCCACCGGCGGCATGATGGGCGGCGGCATGATGGGCGGCGGCATGATGGGCGGGCGCGGCTTGACGGAGTCCGGGCTGGCGAATGGCGCCGCCTTTCGCGTCTGCCGCTTTGCCGTCAGCGGCAAGGCTCCCCGCTTGCCTGTCCCGCGAAGCCTGTCGCCGGTGGTGTGGCGCCCCGCCGAGGAGGTCGTGAATCCCACGGCGCCCCGCCGCTTTCGCGTGTCGATGGCGATGATGCGCTGGATGCTGAACGGCGAGGCCTTCCAGATGATGGCGGTTGCGCCCAACGAACGAATCAAGCTGGGCGTCACCGAGGACTGGGAGTTCTGGAACACGGCCGGGATGATGACCATGGCGCACCCCATTCACCTTCACGGTGGCCAGTTCCAGGTCGTCGAGCGGACGGTCGCGCCGGCCTGGCGCGCCGTGGCCGATTCCATGAGCGAGGGGTTGGTCGACGACGGTTGGAAGGACACCTTCCTGCTTCGGCCAGGAGAACAGGTGCGCATCCGCGTCCGGTTCGCCCGCCACGCCGGGCTGTTCCTGTACCACTGCCACAACCTTGAACACGAGGACATGGGGATGATGCGGAACTTCCGCGTCGAGAGCTGAGGCTCTGGTCGGTTCGTCAAGCGGGGCGGGCAAGCGCCCGGGCCTGCCGCCCCAGGGTGGTGACCAGCAAGGCAGCGGCCCCGGCCACGAGGACGATGTCCAGCGGAACGCCGAGCCGGAACACCCCGAAGAATCCGTAGAAAAGGCCAGCCCCGCCGAGAACGACGGACCAGGCGCGTGAGCCGAGACCACCCGCCAGCAGCGCGAAGCCGGTGGACAGGGACAGCGTGGGGCAGGGGATGACGCCGGTGGGAGCCGCCACCAGGTAGATCGCGGCCGAGTGAGAGTCGAGAAAATGCGGGTACAGCCAGCCGAACGCCAGCATGAGGATGCCTGCGAGCGTGGCGGCGGGTCCGCCCTTGTGCACGCGACCCCGGCCCAGACGCGCCGCGATCCCGCCGAGAACAAGGGCGAGCAAGGCGAACAGCGTTCCATTGAACGGGTTGCCGTAGATGAACGAGACGATGCTGACGGACACGATGGGGGTCTCCAGCAGCGCGCCCGCCGCCCGTCGCGAAGGCTTCCATCCCAGCAGCAGCGCCAGAAGCGCCGCCAGCGCGAGGCTGTGCCAGGCCACGGCGATGGCGATGGTCCCGTTCGCGATGAGCTCGAGATTGGCCACGATGCTCTGCGGAGTCGGCATGGATCCTCCCATCAGCCAACGAGGCGCTTGCTGGCGCCTTCCGCAGCGGCGTCGCCAGGCTGGATCACGATCTGGACGGTGGGCGGATGCAAGAGGGTGCCGTAGGCGGGGCAGGCCTTGATGGCGCGTTCGATCCCCGCGAGGTGCCGCTGGTCGAGGCTGGCGGGCACGTGAACCTTCATCGAGAGGCGAGCAATGCGCGATACCGGGACGCGATCCTTGTCCGAGTCGATCTCGACGGTCACGCCCGTCGTCGGCAGGCCGCGGGCCTGCAGATAGGCGGCCGCGAAGTAATGGGCGCAGGCGGCGACGGAGACCACCATCAGATCCAGGG
>DATLVT010000554.1:0-3524 GCA_035577105.1 Polyangia bacterium | reverse complement strand
CTCACCGATGGCACAGGGCGAGGACGCGGTCGAGGATCCGGTCGGCCAGGGCGGGCTTGGAGAGGACGCCGAGCGGCTCGGCGCGCTCGGCGTCGACGAGGGTGGCCCGGTTGTCGTCCCGGCCGAAGCTGTCGCTCGCGTGGTTGGCGACGACCAGGTCGACGCGCTTCTTCGTCAGCTTGCCGCGGGCGTAGGCGACGACCTGATCGTCGGTGTCCGTCTCCACGGCGAAGCCGATCAGCGTCGGGCGGGCGCCGACGCGGGCGGCGCCGATCTCGGCCAGCAGATCGGGGTTCGGCGTCAGCGACACCGCCAGGTCCGTCGGCTGCAGGCGCCGCGACAACTTCCCGGCCGAACGAACCGTCGGGCGAAAATCAGCGACGGCCGCCGCCATCACCACCACGTCGGCGCCGGCCGTCGCCGCGCGCAGGGCGCCGCCCATCTGCTCGGCCGATTCGACGTCGATCCGCGACGCCACCCGCGGGGGGGTGGGCAAACCGACCGGGCCGGCGATCAGCGTGACCGCGGCGCCGCGCGCCGCGGCGGCCGCCGCCAGGGCAAACCCCATCTTGCCGGATGACCGGTTGCCGATGAACCGCACGTCATCGATGGCCTCGAACGTCGGCCCCGCCGTCACCACCACGCGCACCCCGTGCAGGTCTCCCGGCGCCAGCATCCGGGCCGCCTCGGCCACGATGACCTCGGGATCGATGAGGCGACCGGCGCCCACCCAGCCACAGGCCAGCGGCCCCCGATCGGGACCGACGGTGGCCACTGGGGCGGGGCCCGGGCGGCCCAGGAGGCGCGCCAGATTCGCCTGCGTCATCGGGTTTTCCCACATGTTCACGTTCATGGCTGGCGCTATCAATATGGGAGCGCGGGTGGCCAGCGCCACCGTCGATAGCAAATCGTCCGCCATGCCGGCGGCCATCCGAGCGATGAAGTCGGCGGTGGCCGGCGCCACAAGCAACAGGTCGGCCTGATCGGCCATTCGAACATGCCCGATCTCGGATTCCTCCGTCAGATCGAACAGTTCCCGGCCGACCTTGCGGCCCGACACCGTCTGCAACGTCAGCGGCGTGACGAACTGGGCCGCGGCGGGGGTCATGATCACCTGCACCGAGGCGCCCGCCTTGACCAGCAGGCGGCAGATCTCGGGCGCCTTGTACGCGGCGATTCCGCCCGTCACCCCGAAGACCACCACCCGCCCCTGCAGGCTGCCGACGCCGGTCATGCTGGTGCTGCCACCCTCAACCACTTCGGGGCGAACCTTACCTCAAAACCCAGCAGGGCGCGCGCGCCGTAGGGGGCGGGCCGAAGACCCGGGCTGTCGGTCCCCGCACGGAGACTGCCCGTATGCAACACGGGAACAGTCTGCAAGGCCCGGATCAGGGTATAAACGGGGCCCGTGGCCGAACACGTATCCGATCTTCGCGCCTTTCCCAGACGCTTTGGTTCATACGTCTTACTGAAACCGCTCGCGCGGGGCGGCATGGGCGATCTCTATCTGGCCATCGGCGGCGCCCGCGGCATGGAGAAGCTGTGCGTGATCAAGAAGGTGCTGCCGCACCTGGTGGCGCCCGACAACGTCCGACGCTTCAGCGACGAGGCGATGGTGGTGGTCAAGCTGTCGCACGGCAACCTGGTCACCGTGTTCGACGCCGGACACAGCGACGACGAGATCTACCTGGCGATGGATTACATCGACGGCAAGGATCTGCTGGCGGTGTGGAATCGGTGCGCGGAGCGGCGCGTCCCCTTCCCCATCGACGTCGTCGTCTACATCGTCAAGGAGCTGGCCCGGGGCCTGGGCTATGCGCACGCCTTCCGCGGCTTGAACCTGGTTCACCGCGACGTCTCGCCCGCCAACGTCCTGCTGTCGTACACCGGCGAGGTCAAGCTGACTGACTTCGGGCTGGCCACCTCGACGCTGAAGGTGCAGCACACCGCCCCGGGCATCATCTTCGGAAAGCTGAGCTATCTGTCGCCCGAGCAGGCGCGCAGCGAGCCCCTCGACGGCCGCACGGACATCTACGCGGCCGGCATCCTGCTGTGGGAGATGCTGACCGGCCAGCAGCTGTTCCCGGTCAAGGCGCCGCCCGGCGTCGGCTCGCCCGACCGGCGCGACGCCACCGCGGACGCGCTGTCTCGGCTGCGCAATCCCAACGTCGTGCCGCCGTCGCAGATCACCTCGCGCGTGCCGGCCGAGCTGGATCGCATCGTCTTGCGCGCCCTGGCGCCCGAGAAGGCCCATCGTTATCAAAACGGCGAGGAGCTGCGCGCCGACCTGGGCGCGTTCCTGGCCAAGACCGCGCCGGAGACCGACGCCGATCGGCTGGCCAGGTTCCTGAAGCCGCTGTTCGGCGACGACATCGCCAGCGAAGAGGCGGAGCGAACCCAGCTGGTCCAGGACGCCAACAACTTGCTGTCCACCGCCACGCGCACCTCGGACGCCGGCGCAATTGTGGGGATGGTGGGATCGGCCGAGGGCAGCGGGGGCGTCCCCACCCCGTCACCGCCCACGACCGTGGCCGGCGGCGGCCGCAACGATCCGCGCATCGGCACCACCATCGGCGGGCGATACCTTCTGCGGCGGCTGTGCGGCGAGGGGGCCATGGGCCGCGTCTATGAAGGACACCACGTCGACATCGGCCGGCGCGTGGCCATCAAGATCCTGCACTCGAGTTTCCGGCACAGCGACGAGGTGGTGGAGCGGTTCAGGCGCGAGGCCCGCTCGGCGTCGCGCATCGGCCACCCCAACATCGTCGACGTCACCGATTCGGGGACCACCGCCGACGGTGCGTTCTATTTCGTGATGGAGTACCTGGACGGCGTCAGCCTGGAGACGCTGATGGCGCGTGGGACGCCCCTCAGCGCGGCGCGCGGGATCGCCATCGCCGCGCAGATCTGCCGCGCCCTGCAGGCGGCTCACGCCGCCGAGATCATCCACCGCGATCTGAAGCCGGCCAATGTCATGCTGGTCAACCATCGCGAAGAGGAAGACTTCGTGAAGGTGCTGGACTTTGGCATCTCCAAGGATCTGGAGCTGCAGGCGGCGGGACCGCGCCGGGCCGGCCTGACCCGCCCCGACGTGGCGGTGGGAACGCCCATCTACATGTCGCCCGAGCAGGCCGCCGGGATCGAAGCCGACGCGCGCGCCGACATCTATGCCGTGGGCGGATTGCTGTACGAGATGCTCAGCGGCGTCGCCCCTTGCGACGGCGACGACGTGATCGCCGTGCTGAACCGCAAGGCGACGGAAGATCCCATGCCGCTGCGCCAGCGCCGCCCCGAGTTGTCGCCCCGGCTGGAGGCGGTGGTGATGCGCGCGCTCTCGCGGTCGCCCTACGACCGGCAGCCGTCGATGGCCGTGCTGAAGGACGAGCTGGTGGCCTGCCTGACGGCGCTGCACGCCACGCCGTCGCCCGAGGCGGCCATTCGCCACCCCATCTCTGGCGCGACGACCAGGACCCGCGTGCTGCGTCCGCGCGGCTGGATGCTGGTGGCGGCCGCACTGGCGCTGG
>DATLVT010000553.1:0-16289 GCA_035577105.1 Polyangia bacterium | reverse complement strand
ACCGGCACCGGCGTGGTGAAGGGCAAGGTCGCCTTCATGTCGCCGGAGCAGGCCCTGGGCAAGGCCATCGACGCGCGTTCGGATCTGTTCTCGGTGGGGACGATGCTGTACCTGCTGATGACCGGCCGACGGCCGTTCGAGGCGCCCACGGATCTGGAGACGCTGCTGCGCGTGCAGAAGGCCGACTTCCGCCCGCCCGACAAGGCCCGCCCCGACATCGAACGGGCGCTGGCCGAGATCATCTCGCGTGCCATGAGCCTGGAGCCCGACGACCGCTATCAGACCGCGGACGAGATGCTGATCGACGTCGAGCGCGTGATGCGCACCGTGTTTCAACCGGTCGGGCAGACCGAGCTCAAGCGCTGGCTGGCCGACCTGCAGGCCCGCGACGGTGTGCCGTCGATCGGCAAGGCGACGGTGCCGTCGACGGCGGTGCCTGGCAGCGGCGAGATGGAAGGCAAGGACGTCGTGCTGGTCGATTCGCAACAGGCGGTCGACGTCGGCGAGGAAGAGACCTCGCTGGACGTTCTGGGGCGCGCCGAAAGCGAGTCGGGCCGCCGGATCACGCGCCATCGCTCTGCGGAGAACCTGTTGCCGGTCCCCGACGACAACGAGATTCCGGTGTCGGCGCGCCACAGCCGGGCCGAGTTTTCCCTTCCCGTTCCCGACGACGAGGGAGGGCCACCGGGGCGGCGGCGCCGCAGCAGCGGCGGGCGCGGACTGCTGACCATCTTCTTCGTCGGCGCGCTGCTGGTGGTGGGCGCCTGGCTGGCCGGCACGTACATGGGATTTCGCGTTCAGGATCCGACGGCGCGCGCTGGCGGCGGCGCGGATCAGTCGGTGACCCCAGCGGCGAAGGCGCCGGCCGGTCCGACGGCAGCCACGCCCCCCGGCCCCACCGGCGAGGGTGAGGCGGCGGCCGGCGGCGCCGCCGGCAAGAAGGCGGCGCCCGACAACGCCCCGGCCGCTGGTGCGGCCGCTGACTCGCGCGAGCGCGTCGCCAGGAAATCCCGCTCCGGCGCCGGAAGCAGCAGCGATCACCTGCGCCACGGCATGATGGAGCTGAAGAACATGATGGCGCCCGATCCGTCGCTGTTGCCGCCGGCCGGCACGCCCGCGCCCGGGCACGAAAAAGACAAGGACGACGAACCGGCGCCGCCGACGTCGCCACCCGGGGCCGGTACCGAACCCGAAAAATCTCCCTGACGGCGCCCGACCGCGCGGCATCGCGCCGCTACCCACAGTGTGGGCGGGCGCCGACTTTCTGTTTTGCGGGCAAGCCGTGTCGATTGGTTTGAGCCGTCGGCCACAACGGTCGAATAAAAGGCGCACTACCAATGATTCAGAGGAGACGCCATGACTAGCCCGCCATCGATGTCCCGCTTTGCGATTGCTATCCTGACGCCTCTGGTCCTGCTGGGCGCCTGCGCCAAACCGGAGGCCGACGACTTCCGCGACGGCGTACCCACCCGCGAGGCCGCCGAGCTGAAAGTCCCCGGCGACGGCGCGCAAGCATCTGCCCTGACCGCGGACGGCCATGGCGACGTCGGCGTCGTGAAGGGCGCCCTGCTGGGACAGACGGCCGAGTTCTATGTCCTCACCCGCACGGTCACCGCCGTGGTGAACACCGGCACCGTGGCGATTCTGGGCCTGGTGAAGACCATCACCACCTTCCCGCCCACCAGCCTCAAGGGCGATGTGGCGGTGTGGGGTCCCTACACCGAACCGCTGAGCCCCAACACCTGGCGCCTCACCGTCACCCGGCTGGCGCCGCAAAAATTTCAGTACGAGCTGGTGGCGCGTTCAAAGCTGAAGACCGACGCCGATTTCGTCACCATCCTCAGCGGCACGCACACGCGCGCGGTCGACGCGGCCGGCTTTCCGCGCGAGGGCTTCGGCGCCGGCAACTTCACGCTGGACTGGGACGCGGCGCAGACCCTGCCCGAGCACGACAAGAACGTGGGCAAGGCAACGTTCACCTACGCGCGCCCCGGCTTGATCGACAAGGTGACCATCGACGTCGACTTCAAGGGCGTCAAGGACGACAAGACCGGCGAGATTCACGACGCCGTCTATAAATATGCGTCGACGCCTGGCGCGGGCGGCGACTTCCAGTACGCGTCCACCCAGGACTTCAGCCCCGAGCCCGGCAACACCGGCACGGCCAAGGAGACGCTGACCATCCACAGCCGGTGGATGGAGACCGGCGCCGGGCGCGCCGACGTGCGCATGACCGGCGGCGACCTGGCCGCCACGCCGATCACCACCAACGAGTGCTGGAGCCTGAGCTTTGCCAGCACCTGGAAGACCGTCAACATCGCGCCGCTGCTCGGCTGGGGTGACGAATCCAGTTGCGTGTTCTCCCCGGCGGAGTATTCCACGCTCTGATGCCGACGCCCCGCCTGCACGTCATCGCTGGAGGCAGCGCCGCCGATTCGCGGGCGGCGCTGCGCGAGCTTTACGCAAAGTACGGCGGCAGCGTCTATGGACGTTGTGAGTATCTGCTGAGGGACAAGGTCAAGGCCGAGGACGCCATGCAAGATGTGTTTGCAAAAGCGCTGGTGTCGTTCAGCGCGTTCCGCGCCGAATCGTCGCCGCTGACGTGGTTGATGAAGATCGCCACCCACCACTGCCTGAACCTGATGCGCGCCGATCGCGCCCCCTGGCACCAGCGCTTTCGCCGCCAGGAAGAGGCACGGCCCATCGGTCAGGGCGGCCCGCAGCTGGTCGAGGATCGCGAGGCGGTGCGCAAGCTGCTGGAGAAGATGGATGCCGAGACGCAGGCGGCGGCCGTTCACTATTACGTCGACGAGATGACGCTGGAAGAGATCGCCGCGCTGCTGGGTCGGTCGGTGCCGACCATTCGCAAGCGGCTGGAGACGTTCGCCGCGATCAGCGGACAGGAGCTCACGCGATGACCGAAGCGCACATCGGCGATCTGAAGCTGCGACGCCTGCGCGCGGGCGAGGTGCTGGGGCCGGAGGCGGCCGTCATCACCGCGCACACCGCCACCTGCGCCCAGTGCCGGGCCCGGGTCAAGGATCTCGACGACGAACAGCGCCGCTTCGAACAGGACATCTCGTTCGATCGCTTCGCCGCCGGCGTCGAGCGGGCGGCGCGCCGGCCGGCGTCGGCGTCATCGTCGACGGACGCGGCGATGCCGAAATGGATGCCACGCCATCCCGTCCGCTGGATGGTCCCGGCGCTCGGTATGGCGGCGGCGCTGGTCCTTATGATCACCTTCAACGGACGCCAGCGCGACGGCGCGCCGATCAACCGCGCCAAGGGGGGCGCCGACGTGGTGGTGCGCATCGGCGGCGACCGCGCCCCGGGCGGCAACAGCGACCGCGGGCAACGGGTCGCGTCCAGCGACGGGCCCGAGTCACTGGCGCGCGGCGAGCGCCTGCGCATCGGATACAAGGCCGGCCCGCACCGGTATCTCACGGCCGTCGCCCTTGATGACCAGGGGCACGCCACCGCGCTTTATCCAGAATCGGGGCGCAGCCTGGCCCTGCCGCCGGACACCGAAACCCACTATCTGCCCGACAGCGTCGAGCTGACCGGCGCCGGCGCCGAGCGGGTGGTGGTGGTATTGAGCGATCAGGCCGTCGACGTCGACGCCGTGAAGCGCGCCGCCGAGGCCGCCTATCGCCAGGCCAAGGGCGATATCCTGCACCTGCCGGCGCTGAACCTGGCCGGTGAACAATTTCACAGGACGTTCCTCAAGCCTTCGCCCTGAGCCTTGTCGATGACGCGCAGACTCGTCGTGGCCGCCGCTGTGCTGGTGGCGCTGGCCGCTGCCACCGGCCACGCCCGCGGCGAAGGCCTGCGCCGTTTCGCCGTCATCGTCGGCAACAACCGCGGCGGCGCCGACACCCGGCCGCTGCTGTTCGCCCGCGAGGACGCCCGCAAGGTGCACGAGATCTTGACCCGCATCGGCGGCGTGCGCGCCGACGACGCCACGCTGCTGCTGGATCTGACGGCGCAGGATCTCCTGGACGCCATCGCCGGCGTCGACGCCAAGGCGCGCGCCGCGGCGGCGCAGGGCGAGGCGTCGGCGCTGCTGGTTTATTTTTCCGGGCACGCCAAGGACGGCGCGCTGCGCCTGGGTGACACCCGCCTGCCCCTCGACGCCCTTAAGGCGCGCATCGCCGCCACGCCGGCCGCCGTCCGCATCGGCATCTTTGATTCGTGCCGCTCGGGCGTGCTGACGCGCAGCAAGGGGGCGCGCAAGGCCCCCGCCTTCGACATCGAATCGCAGAGCCCGCGCGACGCCAAGGGGCTGGTCATCCTGACCTCCAGCGCCTCCGACGAGGATTCGCAGGAGTCCGACCTCATCGGGGGCAGTTACTTTTCGCACCACCTGACCAGCGGCCTGCTGGGCGGCGCCGATCGCTCCGGCGACGGGCGCGTCACGCTGTTCGAGGCCTATGCCTACGCCTACGATCGCACCGTGGCCGACACGGCCGACAGCGCGGGGGGCGCCCAGCACCCGACGTTCAGCTATGACCTGGCAGGCAACGGCGATCTGGTGTTGACCGATGTGGGCAGCCGGCGCGAGGGGTTGATCTTTCCGCGCCAGGCCCCGGGCGGTGTCTATTTCCTGGTGGACAGCAAAGGCTTCGTGGCCGCCGAGGTGGTCAAGGCCGCCGATGGCGAACGGCGCATCGCGCTGGCGCCTGGACGTTACCGGGTCAAGCGCCGTCTGGCCGATCACTTGCGCGTTGGCGAGGTCGACGTGGTCGCCGGACAGCTGACCTGGCTCGACGAGCCGACCTTGCGCGACGCCCCCTTCTCGGACGATCCGGTCAAAGGGGCGCGGGTCGAGGTGACCAGCCGCTGGAGCCTGGGCCTGGGCGGAACGTACCAGGCCATCTTCGACGCGCCCACGCGCGAGAGCCTGTTTCCAGCCACCGCCATGCTGGACCTGGAGATGCAGCTCCACGATTTTTTCCGGCGCGACTGGGTCTGGTCCTTCGATCTCGCCGCCGGCAGCGCGCGCGGCGCGGTGGCGCTGCCCACCGACAACTTGCCATTCAAATTCACCGAGCTGTCGCTGGCCACGTCGATCTACGCGGAGTGGCCGCACCGTCATGTGACGCCGTTCGTGGGCGGGCGCCTCGCGCTGTTGTTGATGCAGCGCCAGTTCGACGGCGACGTCACGCCCAAGCAGAGCTTCTCGACCCTGTCACCCGGCGTCGTGGGCGGCGCCAGCATGCACCTGGGCCCATCGCTGGGCGTGACGGCACGCGGGCGCGTGCATTACCTTCTGTACAACATCGATGAGAACCGCTCCCTGGGTTACTGGGAGTTGGCCGCGGCGGTGTTTTATGATCTCTAATGTGGATGTGCGACGGCTGGGCGCGACGACAATGGTGATCCTGGGCGCCTGCCTGGTCCTGGGCGCCGGCGCGTGCGGCAACTACTCGAACGAGGACCTGGCGTACATGAGCGTCGTTCCCGTCAAACAAGAACTGGCGGCGAACCTGCCCCAGGCACAGAGCGCCGTGCAGATCGCCGGCGCGGCCGAGCTTTACCGCACCACCCACAACGTGAGCGAGACGCTGAACGGCATGCTGGGCAACCTGCTGTCGCTGGTCGAGGCCGTGCGCCACTATTCGCCATCCAGTCGCACCGCCACCAGCCGGACCTGGGGACCTTATCCGTCGCTGGAACACCCGGGCTGGCGCGTGGAGATGGTGATCGCCCGCGACGACGTCACGCCCGACGACAAGTTCGACTACTGGTTCGCGTTCACCCCGGTGCTGGATCCCGGCGCCCCTCCCCTGCACCTCATCGACGGCACCTTCCAGATCGGCAGCAGCCTGCGCGAAGGGCACGGCACGCTGAACATCACCACCGCCGCAGCGCGTGCCGCCGGCATCGACCTCAATCTCGGATTCCTCGACCACATGGAGATCGACTACGTCGTCACCGGGCCGACGATCGCGGTGACCATGTCGATCGCCAACCTCTCCAATCCGCTGAAGCCCGACGACGTCCGGATGGCGACCTACCGGTACGACTCGGTCGCGGATGGACGGGGCGCGATGCGGTTCGAGTTTTTGGCCAACGGCGTCCCCGGCCCCGCCACCGAAAAGTTCGCCATCACCAGCCGCTGGCTGGGCACCGGGGAAGGGCGCGGCGACGTCGAGGTGCTGGAAGGGGACGGGGCCGGCGCCAGGCAGACCGAGTGCTGGGACCGCCAATTTCAGGCCACCTACAACCTGAAGCCATGGTCCCCGGCCGAGAACGTCGGCGATCCCGGCGCTTGCCCCGACATCCCCACGACCCTCTGAGGCCCTCAGCTCGTCGCCCTCACCCCTTTCCGGAATATCGCTCACCGCGGCTTTGGTGTATGATGATCTCTCACCGTGCGTGTCCACGGTCGGCGACGAATCTAGAAGAGGCGACTTGGCTGAACATTTTCGACGAATCGACCCCCGGTACGAACGAAACCTGGAGGTCGAGCTGTTCCTGGAGGGGAAGAAGCGGGTGGCCCGAACGCGGAACATCTCGCTGGGCGGCCTTTACGCCGAGGTTCAAGACGCCGCGCCGATCGGCACCGCCGTGCAACTGCGCTTTCAACTGCCGACGCAGCCGGAGCCGATCGAGGTGGCCGGTGACGTGCGCTGGGTCGTGAAGAAAGGACCGGCCGATCCCATCGGCATGGGCATCAGGTTCGAAGGTCTGCGGGCGCGCGACGTCTGGGCGCTGAACCGTTTCTTTCAGACCAGCGCCTGAGCGCTCGCTGGCGCTCGCTGCGCTCGCTGCGTGCTGGCCCCTCCCACGGGCCTTCCCCACGCGACGAGAGCCGGGGGCGGATCTGGCTCGGCACGCGCTGTCTCCGGCGGGCAGCCCGCCTCCGATGCGAGTCTATTAGGCGCGCAGGTTTTCGGGGAGCAGGGGGGAGGGGCGGCCGGTGTACGTGATCCAGAGCTGGTGGGCGGCGCGGGTCATGGCCACGTGCAGGAGGCGGCGGGCGTCGTCGGCGACGGGATAGGAGGCGTCACCGGCTTCCAGCAGGATCACGATGTCGAACTCCAGCCCCTTGGTCTGTCGGACGTCGGTGACGTCGATGCCGGGGGTGAAGGAAAAATCCTGGTCGGCCACCAGGCGCAGCGCCGGCACCTCGGCGCGCGACAGGCCTTCATAGTAAACGCGGGCCTGCTCCGGGTGGCGGGCCACCAGGGCCACCGACGCGGCGGGTTCATTGCGAATCAGCTCTTTCAGCGCGTGCGACAAAAATTCGCTGGCCTCGCCCGCCGAAGCAAAGCCGAACGCCTCCACCGGCGCGCCGGCGCGCGGGGCCACCGGCCGGACGTCCCCTTGCAACGGCCCCAGCACGTGCTCGGCGCAGTCGACGATCTCGCGCGTCGAGCGATAGCTGACGCGCAGCGGTTCGATGCGCTCGTGCGGGATCTGCAGGTCGGCCAGCAAGTCCTGCCAGTTGGTGAAGCCGTGCTCGGGAGCGATGGCCTGCGCGGTGTCGCCGGCCAGCGTGACCGAGCGCTGGCGCGTGGTGGTGTCCAGCAAGACGGCCAGCTCGACCGGCGAAAAATCCTGCACCTCGTCGACCATCAGATGCTCGTAGGCCAGCGCGGTGCCCTTGGCGCCCGGCAGCGGCCCGCGCTGCAGCTGGTAGACGCGCAACAGGAGGGCGTCGTCCTCGGGATCAAGGCCATAGATCTCACCGGCGTCGTCGCCCGATCTGGGGGCGTGGCGCAGGCGTTCGCGCTCGACGCACCAGCGATGCACGTCGTCCAGTTGCCCCTCGCTGAAAAGCCCGGGCGCGTGACGGGCGAACCCGGCGCCCAGCGCCTGGCGATCGGTGAGCAGCGCGGCCCATTCCCCCACCACGTCGCGCGTGACCGTGCGCAGGCCCCGACCGGCACCCTCGATGGCGTTGCGCGTGACCGGATCAACGTCGGTCGATTCTTTGATCCAGACCGCCAGGGCGGTGACGCGCCCGTCGGCCGGGCCGCTGGTCTGATCCCAGTAGGCCAGCGTGGCGTCGCGGGCCGGCTTGCCCTCCAGCTCGCCCGCCAGACGCTGGCGCAGCGCCGCCTGCATCGCGGCCTGTCGATCGGCCAGGATGCGGAGCATGGCGCCGTGCGATTTGGCGCGCATGACCAGCGACGGGGTGTCGTCGGTCAGCTCGGCCTGCAGGCCGGGCAGCGCCAGCTTGCGCACGGCGTCGGCCCAGTCGGCGAACGTCTGCACGCCCACGCCGTCCACGTCCAGCGCGGGCAGCACGCGCGACACGTAGCTGGCCAGCGCGCGCTGATAGACCACCACCAGCATGCGTTCGGGGCGAAAGCGGCGCGGCTCGGCGAAGGCCAGGTAGGCGATGCGGTGCAGCCCGATGGTGGTCTTGCCGCTGCCGGCGGAGCCTTGCACGGCGATGAGGCCCGAGCTGGGCTGGGTGATCAGCTCGAACTGGCGCGGATCGATCAGCGCGGCGATGGCCGGCAGGTGGCGATCGGGGCTGCGCGTCCCCGACTCGTCAAAGCCCAGCTTGCCGCGCATGGCGGGTGGCAGCGGCAGCGGCGGCTGCTGCGCGCCGGGGGCGCCGACGCCCGGACCGGCGCCACTGTGACGGCCAGGCAGCGGTGGGCGCGGGGGAATGATGGTGGCGGTGCCGTCGCGGGCGATCTGCAGCTTGGCCTGCTGCGTGGCGATCTGTCGCCAGTCGTTGGTGCGCAGATCGCGCGAGAACGTCCCCTGCGGCGACGCCACTCGTCGCAGCTGCGCGTCGACGATGGCCACCGTACGGCGGGCGACGATCTCTCCCTCGACCAGGCGATCGCCCAGCTGCTCCTCGTAGGAGTCGCCCTCTTCATAGCGATAGAAGAGGCGCGACACCGGGGCGTTCCGCCAGTCGACGATCTGGACACCGCCGCCCGGCTCCACATAGCTGCGGGCGCCGATCAGCACGTCGCGCCGGCGGCCGCCCTCCTCCAGGCGCAGGTGGCCGAAATAGGGCGACTTGCGATCGATGGGCGGGCTGTCGCCTTTGCCGCGCTGGCGAGACAGCGCTTCGATCCGGTGCATCTGCTCCAGGATCGACCCCTGGTCCTCGGGTTTGGCCTCGGCCAGGGCGTCGCGCAGCTCGATCAGGCTGCCGGCGTCGTCGACCGGGGCGCGCGTCTTCTTCTTTTCGTTGTCCAGGCGGCGCAGCACCACGCCCAGCAGCGCCTCTTCCTCGGCGACAATCTCCGGAACGGGGGGGCCGGCCGGGGCGCGCGCGGGCGCCGGGGTTTCGCCCTCGTCGGTCGGTATTTCGTCAAGCCTTTCCAAGCGACCGGTCAGCATAGTGGTCGTTGCCGCCGCTGTCATCTACTGTCGTGATGGTAGGGTAGCCTCCGTCGACGGCACGCCAAGAAGATGATCGCAACCACCAACCTGGGAAAGGAATACGGCGCCCGCATCCTGTTTACGGACGTGACGCTGCTGCTCAACGACGGGTCGCGCTATGGCCTGGTGGGGGCCAACGGCTCCGGCAAGAGCACGTTCCTGCGCATCGTGGCGGGCGACGAGGAGTCGTCCGAAGGGACGGTCAGCATCCCCAAGCGCGCCCGCATGGGCGTGCTGCGCCAGGATCGATTCCTGGACGACGAGGCGATCATCCTGGACCTGGCCATGCGCGGGGACGCCGTCGTCTGGCAGGCCCTGGCCGAGCAGCGGCGCATCGTCGAGGGCGGTACCGCCGAGGAAGCGGGACGGGTCGGCGACCTGGAAGACCTCATCGCCGCCCATGACGGATACACGCTGGAGGCGCGGGCCAGCGAGGTGCTGGAGGGGCTGGGCATCCCCACGCGCCTGCACCGCGCGCCGCTGTCGCAGCTGTCGGGCGGGTTCAAGCTGCGCGTGCTGCTGGCGCAGGTGCTGGTGGGGGGCGTCGACGTGCTGCTGCTGGACGAGCCGACCAATCACCTGGACATCCTGACCATCCGCTGGCTGGAAAAATTCCTGGCCGGTTACACCGGCTGCGCGGTGATCATCTCCCACGATCAGCGGTTCCTGGACAACGTCACCAGCCACACGCTGGACGTCGATTACGGAACCATCAGCACGTACACCGGCAATTACTCGACGGCCATGGTCGAGAAGGCGGCGGCGCGCGAGCTGAAAGAGGGGCGCATCGCCCGCGCCCAGGAGGAGATCGCCCGCAAGCGCGCCTTCGTGGAGCGGTTCGGGGCCAAGGCCACCAAGGCCACGCAGGCACAGAGCCGGCTGAAGCAGATCGAGCGCATCAACGTGGAAGAGATCTCAGAAACCTCGCGGCGCACGCCGCAGCTGAAGATCGTTCCTGAACGACCGAGCGGCCGCGAGGTGCTGGAGGTGAAGGGCGTCTCCAAGGCCTACGGCCCAAAGCCGGTGCTGGCCGATGTGTCGCTGGTGGTGCGGCGGGGCGAGCGCGTCGCCATCATCGGACCGAACGGCCTTGGTAAATCGACGCTCCTGAAGATCGCCGTCGAGCGCCTGGACGCCGACGCCGGCCAGATCAAGTGGGGTCACGAGGTGCGCGTCGGTTACTTCCCCCAGGATCACCGCGAGGTGCTGGACCAGCCCGACGCCACACCGCTGGAGCTGCTGACCGCGCTGTGTCCGGCGGAGAGCCCCACGTTCGTGCGCGGCCAGCTGGGCCGCGTGCTGTTCTCCGGCGAGGAGGTCGACAAGCGGGTGGGCCTGCTGTCGGGTGGCGAGGCGGCGCGCCTGGTGTTCGCCATCCTGGCCGTGCAGAAGCCGAACGTGCTGGTGCTGGACGAGCCGACCAATCACCTGGACCTGGAGGCCATCCACGCGCTGGTGGCGGCGGTGAAGGGTTATCCGGGGACGGTGGTGTTCGTGTCGCACGATCGCTGGTTCGTCTCGGAGCTGGCCACGCGCATCGTCGAGATCACCGCCGACGGCCTGCGCGATTTTCCGGGGACATATCCCGAGTACCTGGAGAAGTGCGGCGACGACCACCTGGACGGCGAGGCGGTGGTATTGAAGGCCAAGCGTGAGCGCAAGGAGGCCACCAACTCGCGCGGCGGGGCGGGCGCGGCGGCGCCCGGCGGCGAGAGCTGGGAGGACCAGAAACGGCGCCGCAATCGTCAGGCACAGCTCCCCAAGCTGCGTGACAAGGCCCTGGCCGACATCGAAGCGGCGGAAGCGCGCAAGCGCGAGATCCAGGAGCTGTATTACAAACCCGATTTCTACCTGAGCACCAGCAACGCCGCGATCGCCGCCCTGCAGGCGGAAGATGCCGCGCTGACCGCCACCATCGAGACGCTGATGGCCACCTGGGAACAGCTGGAAAAAGAGCTGGCCGCCGCGTCAGGCGTGTCGGGCGCCGACGCTTGACGGCTTCCGACGCCTGACGCGCTCGCCGGCGCTACTTGCCCTTGGTTCCGTCGAGGCCGACGGGCGCCTGCATCCAGTGCATCACCTCGGCGTAGGGGACGATGCGGACGGCGGGATCGTAGGCCAGGGCCCAGTCGATGAACTCGGCGATGGCGGCGCGGCGTTCAAGGAATGGCGTGGCGGCGGCGTTGTTGGCGTCGGCGTTGACGCCCGAGTAAAGGTCGGTGTGACCGCCCACCAGCATCGGCGCGCGGTTGGGCAGAGCGTCGGGCATCATGCCCCCCTTCATGCGCAGGATGAGGTTGATCTTCAGGATCTCCAGAACCTCCGCCTTGCTCTTGCGCGCGCTGATCCACAGGTTGTAATCGAACCCGGTGATGGCCTGATAGCCGGTGGCCGCGGTCTGCAGCTGGTTCACCATCAGCTCCCAGAGGCCTGGGTACATCCCGGTGGGCGGCGTCTGGTAGGTGTGCTTGGGATCCTTGCCGCCGTCCAGCGTGTACGGCCAGATGAACCCGGTGCCGTCGTTGTAGTGCTCGACGCTGCAGTCGTATTTGAAGTTCTGCTCGACCATGGCCTGGAAGGTGGCCTCGGACTGCTGCAGGAACGGCGTGCGAAAACCGACGATGCGGGCGCGCGGCACGCCCAGGCCCACCAGGTAGTCGTTGCAGGTGGTGATCTCCTTGGTCCACACCGCCTTGTCGGGGTTCAGCATCAGCGTGTCGGCGTGCGTGTCGGTGTGATTGGCCGGCTCGTGCCCGTCCTTGTAGACGCGCGCGTGCAGGGCCTTCAGCGCGTCGGTGGTGACGCCGACGTGCGAGTTGATGAAGAACGTCACGCGCGCCGGCGTGTCGTCGAAGGTGCACTTGTTGCCGTGCCCGGCTGGATTTTTCTTGGACTGCAAGAGATCCAGCGCCCACTGCATGCCGTCCTCGAAGGCGTTGTCGTCGAAGCCGATGCTGATGAACTGGGGGACGTTGTCGACGGCCAGACCGCCGGGCGGCAGGATCGACGACGACAGCTTGGTGTTGACGGGCGGACCCCAGTTGCAGCCGTCGTAGGGGAGGGAGCCGACGACGGGCGTGAAGCCGCCGGTGCCGCCGCCCGAGCTGCCGCCGCTGCCGCTGTTGCCACCGCTGCCGCTGTTGCCGTCGCCGCCAGAGCCGCCGCCCGTGGTACCCCCGGTGGCGCCGCTCGGCCGGCCACCGGTGCCATTGCCGGTGCCTCCGCTGCCACCCGCGCCTCCCGCGCCCGGACCGTTGCCGCCCGTACCACCGCCCCCCGCGCTCCCGGCGCTGCATCCAGCGGCGGCGGTCACACACAAACCAGCAGCGGCCACCAGCGCCAGAAAACGAGTACGACGGTGAATCAAGATCGCGTTTCCTCCCGGAGAAGAAAGTCTCCCCTGGATTGGCGCCCGAGGACGGAGGTTTTTCGTCAAGCTGATGTCGGAATGCGCGGACGACCGTCGGGGCGCTACCGTTTTTCCAGGCGGGCCATGATCTCCGCGTACATCTGATCGACCTTCTCGTGCATGTGGGCGATCTCCAGCTCCGCCTTGAGGTTGACCTGGTACTCGATGTCGTTGCGGACGCGTTCACGCGACGCCTGCCGGTTCTGACTGAGGAGGACGAACACCGAGAGGATGATCGCCTCCAGGGACACCACCATGGTCAGAAGGCCGAACGGGAAGGGATCCCAGCCGCCCAGCGGCGAGCGATCCAGCGGCCCGATGTTGAGCCCGATCCAGACCGCGAACAGCGCGACGTGAATGAACAGAAACGGCAGGCTGCCGCTGAACTCCGAGATCCAGTCGGCCACCCGCATGACCGCGGTCCGGTTGTCCTCGGTCTCCACGTTCGGGTTCCGCGAGGCCGTCCGCCGCAGCAGCATGACCGTCTTGCGCATCCGCTCGCCGGTGGCGGCCAGGATGTGCATGGCCGCCTGCGGGCTGGCGGCGATCAGCGCCTCCAGATCGCCGCGGTCGACCTCCAGCGCCTCCAGGGTCTCGGTCACCACCGCCGCCGACGTCCGCGAACCGCCGTCCAGCAGCGAGATGTCGCCGAAGAACTGCCCGGGGCCGACCTTCTCCAGGCTGATGCGTTCGCCGGTGTCGTTCTTGAAGAACATCTCCACCTCGCCCGAGCGCACCACGTACAGCTTCCCGCCCGGATCGCCGTGGTTGAACATGGTGGTCCCGGCCGGCAGCGTCACCACGTCCAGGCGCGCCGCCAGCACCGCCCGCTCTTGCTCAGAGAGGTGCGAGAAGAGGGGAACCTCGGCCAGCATGTCTGCGTTCGTCGGCACGTCGTCCTCGGGAGAAAGCCGGCGCATCATACCGCGACGGGCGGCACTGGCGGCCGATCACAGTCATGGCTGGCTGCTGGAAGTTGGTAGACTTGCGCGTCATGCTGCTGGTCGTCCTTGCCATGCCGAAGGCGCTGGCCGCCATCGACGGCGCCGCCGTGAAGGCGATCGCGGGCGCCATCGGCGCGGCGCCCGCCGACGTGCGCATGCGGCTGGCGGGACGGCTGCCCCGGGTCCTGGCCAGCGACAGTGACGGGGCCGCGCTGGCGGCCGCCGCCGAGGCGCTGGAGGCGCTGGGTCTTCAAACCGTCGTCTGCGATCCGACGGAGGCTCCCTCCGATCGCGAGCGCGTCATCGGGCGGCGGGTGAACCCCTCATCGGCCGACGGTGCTCTGCAGGTCTGGGACGGCGCCGAGACCTGCCATGAGATTCCGCGCGCGGCCGTCCAGCTGTTGCAGCGGGGCGTGCGCGCCGCGACGGAGCAGCGGACCGTCACCACCACCCAGCGCAAGTTCGACGCCGGGCGCGCGCTGCTCAGCGGCGGGCTGATGCTGACCAAGAAATCGACGCAGACGTCGACCACCACCACCGAGACGCGCGAGCCGTTCCTGCTGGTGCAGCGGGCGGGCGGCGAAGGCGACGTCATCCTCTATGAAAGGCGGCTGGACTATCGTTTCTTGGGCACCGATTTGCAGCCGTCCAGCCACGCCAATTTTGAAAGGCTGGTGGCCGCCGTGCGGGCGTTCTGTCCGCAGGCGCCCTTCGACGATCGGGTCGGCCAGGCTGGTTTCCTCCAGGGGTTGCCCGCCACCGCCGCCGAGCCCACCGACCTGGGCCTTTATCTGATCACGCTGGCCCAGGCGCGCGCCGCCGCATTTCGCGGTTGAGCGCCGGGCCCGTCGATCATAAAAGACCGACGCAGCCATGAGCCTGGGCCGCCGCAAAGTGGGCATCGACGATCAGTCGCGATGGGTGTTCAACCGCATGGCCGACGTGTACCCGGCGCGCCCGCCCTACCCGCCGGCGCTGATTGACGCCCTGGCCGAACTGGCCGGCGCGGGGGGGCGCATCGGCGATCTGGGCGCCGGCATCGGGCACGTGGCGCTGCCGCTGGCGGCGCGCGGCTTCGACGTCACCGCCGTCGAGCCGGCGGCTTCCATGCTGGCCGAGCTGCGCGCCACCGCCGCGGCCCGCCGCCTGCCGGTGCGCGCCTTTCACGCCACCGCCGAGGCCACGCCGGTGGCGGCAGCGTCGCTGGACCTGGTGGTGGTCGCCGATGCCTTGCATTTTCTGGACGCCGAGCTGACCGCCCGCGAGATCTCCCGCGTGCTGGCCCCGGGCGGCGCGCTGGCCGTGGTCACCTGCGACTTCGCCCAGACGCCCTACATGCGCGACGTGGTCCGGGTGATGAACGACGCCGTGCCGCGCCGCCCGCGCGCCCTGAACCAGCAACTGGTGCAGGTCGCGGCCATCACCGGCGTCGCCTTCAGCGACGAGCGGCGCTTTGCCGACCAGACCGCCGTCGACGCGCCGACGCTGGAGCGCATCCTGCGTTCCATCTCCTTCATCGGCCCGGCCATGAACCCGGCCCGCTTTGCCGCCTTTCGCACCCGCGTGCAGGCGCTGCCCGGGCCGCCGGTGTGGGGGCGCACCTTCCTGCTTCGAGCCGGGCGCCGGCGCAATTGAGGCCATCGCCGAGCCGGCGCAATAAGCGCCATTCCCGAGGATGAAAACGTCGATGTAAGTCCCTCGAAAACTCCGTATCCTAATGGGACGCATCGGAGGTCTCGATGAGCTTTGCCCCCCGCCGGATCGTGTCGTCGTCCGCCCTGGCCCTGCCGTCCGGATTCCTGGTCGCCGCACTGGCCATGTCCCTGGCCCTGGTCAGCATGGGCTGTGCCGCGGCCAGCGACACGCCGCCCGGCAACGGCGGCACGGGCGGTCGCTCCGGCACCGGCGGCGACAGCGTCTCGGGCAGCGGCGGTTCATCGGGCGGCGGCAACAGCGGCAGCGGCGGTTCATCGGGCGGCGGCAACAGCGGGTCCGGTGGAACCAGCGTCGGCTCCGGGGGCGGCGGGCCGCTGGGCGGGACCGGCATGATCGTCGACCCGCCTTGCAGCAACCAGGTGGACAACGTCGCGCCGTCGATCGATCCGCCGGGCGGGCTGGCCGCCGGCAAGGTGCCGATGTTCGTGGTGCTGGGTTTTGACGACAACGGATACGCCGACGGCATCAACTGGGTGCTGGACAACCTGCACTCGCGCAAGAACGCCGACGGGACCGCGGCGCGGGCCACGTTCTTCATCTCGGCGGGATTCGCCAGCGACTTCTTCAACGCCGCCGGCGGCCAGAGCGAAGCCGACCTCATCAACTCGTGGAAGAGGATCAAGACCGACGGCCACGAGATCGCCAACCACACCTGGAGTCACGGCGAGACCCTGATGGGCGCCGACGAGGCGACCTGGCAGACGGAGATCACCAAGGCCCACGACCTGTTCGTCAACACGCTGGGCGTCGAGGCCTGCAAGCTGGGCGGCTTTCGCACGCCCTTCCTGGGCTTCACCCAGGCGACCTTCGACGCCATCAAGGCGACCGGCATCCGTTACGACGCCAGCGTCGAATTCGGTTAC
>DATLVT010000552.1:0-5740 GCA_035577105.1 Polyangia bacterium | reverse complement strand
GACCGCCACGTCCTGGGAACACGGTTCGTGATCCCGGGCGACGCACCGCCGCAGACAATCATCCTCGCCCCGCCGTCCTGGACGGCCCTGCTCGCCGCCCGCGCCGTATATTCGTTCGGGCAGTGAAGGTCGCCAGCCGCGCGGACTCTAATCTCGTTGGCCATCAGCCTTCGAAAGGCGAACCAGTGTCCTCCCTCGTGAGCGCCCTCATCAACGCGCCCCCCATCATCGACCGCTGCATCGCGGGTGACGAGGCCGCGTGGCGTGAACTGCACCGGGCGTACTACCCGCAGGTCGGTCGCTTTCTGCGACGCCTGGGCGTTCCACCGGCCGAGACCGACGATCTCTGCCAGGACGTGTTCGCCCAGGTGGTGCGGTACCTGCCGCGATTCGAAGGGCGCGCCGACTTTCGCACCTGGCTGTTCAAGCTGTGCATCAGCCAGGTCAACCGGCGCCGCCGCTTTCGCTGGCCGGCGCTGCTTCGGCTGAGCCGCGCCCCACACGACCGTGATCGCGGGCTGTTCGCCATCAACGGCCGTCTGGAGGCGCTGGCGGGACCGGCCCTGCCCGAGTTCAGTCAGGTCGAAATGGCCCGCCGCGCCCAGCTGGCCCTGCAGCACATGAAGCCGGCCCACCGCGCGGTGCTGGTGCTGTTCGAGCTGGAGGGTCTGAGCGGCGAAGAGATCGCGCGCGTGGTGGGTTCGCCCGTCGCCACGGTCTGGCGCCGGCTGTCTTACGCCCGCCGTGAGTTCGAACAGTGGATCAACGAAGGCCCGTTTCACCCACCCACCGGAGAGCGACCATGAGCGAGCAACGGTCGACGGACGAGGGACGGGATCAGCCTGCGCGCTTGCTGGACACCGCCGGTCCGTCGGCGCGCGTCCTGGCGGCGTTCGACGCCCAGACCGAGCTGCCCGAGGGTGACCAACGTAGCAACGAAGATCGGGCCTGGCGCCGCCTGCGCCAGCAGCTGCGCGCGGAACAGGCCCCGGCGGCGCGGCGGGGAAGCGGGCGCCGCTGGCTGGCCGGCGCGGGCGCCATGATTGCATTGATCGCCGCCGTGGCGCTGACGGCCGGACAGAACCGGCGACTGGCGCAACCGCGGCCCCCGGTCGTTGCGCGGCAGAGCGCACGCGCCAACCCGATCCCGCTCGACAGCAGCCCGCGTGCGCCGGCAACCGCGCCGGCCATCGCGCCGGCAACCGCACCGGCAATCGCGGCGACGGCGGCGCCCCTTCCGCCGCTGGTGCTGACCAGCGAGCCGCGCCCCCTGCCGGCCGAGCCGGTGCGGCTGGACGAGCGCATCGCGGTGATTGCCGCGGCCGGAACCAGGGCCGCTGCCTGGATCGACCGCGCCGGTCAGCAGCACGTCGATCTCGCCAGTGGCGTCGTCGAGCTGATCGTCAGCGGTGGCGCGCATCCCGTCCTGCTGGTTCACGCCGGCGACTATCGCTTCCGCGATCGGGGGACGGTCTTCGAGGTTGGACGGACGGGCCCGGCGGTCTGGCTGCACGTCAAATCCGGCGCGGTCGGCGTGAGCAAGGCTGGACGTCCGCTGGCCGTGATTCGCGCCAACCACCGGTGGTCGATCGGCGTCGCGGACGCCGCGTCCGACACACCAGGGCGACCGAATCCTTCCCACGCGCGTGGGCCAGCGACAGCGAAAGCGAAAGCGACAACGACAACGACAACGACAACGACAACGACGACGTCCAGCCCACTGGCTGCGCTTGATGTTCCCGCGCCGCCAGATCTCAGTCCGCCCGGTCCAGCGCCGGCCGTCGCTGTCCCCGCAGCGCCGGCGCCGGCGCCGACGACGCCCACGGTGCGGCGGCGGTCGCTGCCGGACTGTCGGGCGCTGGAACGGCAAGCGCGCGACGACGAGGCCCAGACCTGCCTGCGCGCCCTGGCCGAAGGGAACGACCTCAGCGCCGAGACTGCGCTCTACGAGCTGGCGCGCGTGCAACAGGAGAGCCTCGGCGACACCGCCGCCGCGCTGGTGACGCTGAAGCAACAGCGCCGTCGCTTTCCCGGCGGGGCCCTGCGCGACGAGGCCGAGCTGACCACCATCGAGCTTCTGCCCAACGTGGGACAGTATCGATCGGCCCTGGATCTGAGCGAGGCGTTCCTGGCGCGCCATCCGCGACATGAACGAGCGGCCGAGCTGCACCTTCTCCGCGCCAACATCTTGCGCGAAGTCTTCGCCGACCACGCGGCCGCCGTGCGCGAATACCAGGAGATCGACGCCGGCGCGGGCGGCATCGCAGACGACGCCGCCTTCTTCCTGGCTGTCTCCCTGGAATCTGACGGCCGCGCACAGGAGGCGGCCGACGCCTATCGTCGCTATCTCAAGCGGGGGACGGCCGCCCACGCCGCCGTGGCACGCGCGCGCCTGGCCGCCCTGGCGCGCTGAGCCAGCCTTCGCCGCATCCCGGCCTGACGATTTCACGGCTGAAGCCGCCCGAAAATGAAACGATGGGGCCGTTGCCGTCACTAGAAGCAAGTATGCGTGTGCGTTCAACGCAAGCCTGCCAGCCGGCCCCGGCAGCGCCCGAGCCGGCTGGGCACCCGCTTGATCTCGAGCGGCTGTTCCGCGAGTACGCGCTGATCGTTTCACGATGGGCGGCCCGTCTGGGCGGGCCGACCATCGACGTCGAGGACGCCGTCCAGGAGGTGTTCATGGTGGCGCACCGGCGTCTGTCCGAGTTCCGCGGCGAGGCCAAGGTGTCGACCTGGCTGTTTCGCATCACCCAGCGCGTGGCCCAGCACCAGCGCCGGCGCGCGCGCTGGCGCCGCTGGCTGCGCGGTTCGGCCGTCGACGTGGGCGGTCGATTGCCTTCCCTGCACGTCGATCCCGTCGAGACGATGCTGCGCAAGCAGGCGGCCGCTCAGGTCTACGGCGTGCTGGATCAGATGAGCGAGAAGCTGCGGACGGTGCTGATCCTTTCAAACTTCGACGACATGGAGCCGGCGGAGATCGCGGCCATGACGGGCATGAACCCGACGACGACCCGCGTGCGCCTGCACCGGGCGCGCGAGCAGTACCGGCGCATCGCCGAGGCGCGCGGAGAAGAGAAGCCATGATCCAGCGCGGAGAAGGCAACGACGAGGTGGACGATCGGGCATTGTGGGCGGAGGCGCGCCTGGATGGGCTGCCGCCCGAGGCGATCCGCCGCGTGCGCGCGCGCCTGTTCGCGGCGGTGCAAGCGCCGGCGCGGGTCTGGCGGTTGCCCAGCCTGGCCACGGCGGTGGTCCTGCTGCTGGTCGGCGGCCTGGCGGGTGGATCGATGACGACGCTGGTGATAAGGGCGCGGGCCAGGGAAGCGACCCCCACCCAGCGCGACGTCGCAAAGTACTCGCCGGGGCAGGTGCGGCATCCGACGCGCGGGCCGCAAACCGAGGCGGCGGCCACGGCTGCGCCGCCGCCGGTCGAGCCGAGCGCGCCGCCGCCGCCCGAGACAGCGACCCGGATTGCGCCCCGCCCCGCCCGAGCGGCGCCGAGCCCGGCGGTGGCGGTGGCGGTCCCGGCGCGCACGACCGCGCCGCCGCCGGATCCCATCGCCGTCGAGGCCAACCTGCTGGGCGCTGCATTGCAGGCGTTGCGGCAGAACAACGCGCCCGCCCAGGCGCTGGCCCTGCTGGACGAGTACGCGGCGCGCTTTCCGGCGGGCGCGCTGTCGTCCGAGGCGACGCTGGCACGGGTGGACAGCTTGCGCCGGCTCAAGCGCGACGAGACGCTGCGCCGCCTGCTGGAGGAGCAACCGATCGACCGCCTGCCGCGCGCACGGGAGCTGCGGGTCCTGCGCGGCGAGCTGCGCCTGGGCGCCGGCCAGGCCCGGCAGGCGGCGGCCGACTTCGACGCCGCGCTGGCCACCTCCGTCGACGACGCGCTGGCGGCCCGCGCGCTCTACGGCCGCGCGGGCTGTCGCGCCCAGCTTGGCGACAGGCAGGGGGCGCGCGCCGATCTGCGTCTTTACGTCACCCGTTTTCCAGACGGCCCCCGCGCGGCCGAGCTGCGGTCCAGCGGTCTGGAGACGGACCGCTGAACGCGACCATCGCCCTCGCGGCGCTGCTGGCCGCGCAAGCGCTGGGCGCGCCTGCTGACGTGTCGGACCCGGCGGTCACCGTCGACGGTGATTCGCCGTGCCCGTCACCGGCGGCGGTGGCGGCGCGCCTGCCGTCGCTGATGCGCGCCACGGTGACCACCCCCGCCGGGCCGGCGCGCCGGGCCCGCGTCGACGCGCGCGACGGCGCGATTCACCTGTCGCTGGTCGACGAGCGCGGACGCCTCATCGCCGCGCGCACGCTGGCGGGTGGCAGCGCGTGCACCGACCTGGCGCAGGCCTCCGCCGTCATCCTGGCGACCTGGCTGGCGACCATCGCGCCGGGGGACGTCCCCACGGTGGTGGCGCCGCCGTCGCCGCGACCAGAGATGCGCGCCCCTGCGGCAGAGGTTCGGACCTTCGCCGACCTCGACGTCGGCGTTGGGGCGGGCGCCCAGCTGGCGTTCGCCCAGGCGGCGTGGGCAGCCGCCCTGCGCGTGCAGATGATCGGAGCGCTGGCGAGCGGCCTTGGATTCCTCGTCGGCGGTCAGCTGAGCGGACAGCGCTCGATCGCCATCGACGGCGGAGCCGCGCAGTGGCGTCGTTCCACCATCGACATCGGGGCGGCCTACGTCAAACCCGCGGGCCACTGGCAGCTTGGCGTCAGTGCCGGCGCGCAGGCCGGCTGGTTGTCGGCGGAGGGCTCAGGTTTCCCCATCGTCCACGGCGGCACGCGCTGGTCGCCGGGCGTGTTCGGCCTGGCGCGCCTGGCCAGGCCTTTCGGACGCGTGGCGCCCTGGCTGGCCCTGGGCGTGTGTCTGCCGGTCATCGAAAGTCAGCTGGTCATTGTCGGCACGACACAGAGTCGCGACTTTCGCCCCCTGGAGTTGCAGCTGTCCGTGGGCGTGGCGTTCGGGCGATTTCAATAATCGTCGGCGCGATGAAACGATCGGCGCGCTTCCGTCACGAGACAGGACACAAAGGAGTCCCGCACATGACCTGTCGCCATCACGGTTTCTCGGCCCGCCGCCTGTTTCCCATCGCGCTGACGGCGATCGCCTTCGCCATCACCGGCTGCAGCAGCAACAGCCTGCCCATCGGCGAGGTGCCCGACGGCGCGCGGACCGACACCGCTGCCGGCACCGGCGGCGCCGGGACGGGCGGCATGAACGCGGGCAGCGGCGGCATGACGGGTGCGGGCAGCGGCGGCATGACGGGCGCGGGCAGCGGCGGCATCGGCACGGGCGGCACCTTGATGACGGACGCGTCGCCCATGCCGGAGACGGCTCCATCCACCGACGCGGCGGACAGCGGGCGAACCAGCGACGCGCCGGCCGGCGAGGGCGGCACGGCGACCGGCTGTGAGAAGTGCTTGAAGTACAAACAGTGCTGTCTGGCCATCACCCCGGGCGCCGCCAACTGCAGCCCTGCCCTGGATTTCTGCCTGTCCTGGCCCGGCCCTCGGGACACGCTCGACAGCGATTGCATGATGCGAATGGAAGACACCCTGGTGAGACCGAGGACGAATCTGGGCGCGCCGGTGCCGGCGGCCTGCCTGTAGCGCCGCCGCGGAGCGACTGACGCGCCAGGGAATGACTGCCCCCTCCTGACAAAACGTGATCGTGCTGGCCTTGCGGGCGGCGCTGTAATAAAACGTTTTACGGGCCGCGTTTCGGGGTAAAGCGGACGGCGGGCGG